>CALLPO010000045.1 GCA_938015605.1 uncultured Candidatus Altimarinota bacterium
CCAGTTTCTCTGTCAGTTACAACTCTTACGAAAGCAACTTCACCATGTTCTTTAAAAACATCTTTAAGATCTTGCCAGTTTAGGTTCCATGAAAGGTTACCTACAAATAGTTTATTTGTCTCCATTTTATAAAAAGGATAAAAATGTAAAATACAATGCAAACTTTAATTCAAAACTATTGAACCAATTTAACATTAACTGTATTATAAGTTTTTTTATCTTAATGCAAAAGTTTTTTTGCTTTTTTGTTTAAAACAGTACTATAGTGGTAGTAAAAATATAAAAATATTATGATAAAAAAAATTCTAAAAAATATCCCAAAACTTCCATGAATTTATCAATATTTTGATAAAAATGAGAAAATAATTTACATTTGAAAAAGTGTAAATCTTTTTTCACGTGTACATTCATATTTCAATGGAAAATCTAAGCTCAATTTTGCTAAACAGAAAATGGTTGACCAAATAGTAGATATCAAAACCATCATTGTAAATAATGAAACTGAGAGTCTAATTCTAGAAACAAACCTTATTAAAGAGCATCTTCCGAAGTATAATATTTTGATGAAAGATTGAAAAAATCATATATATTTAAAAATAACTCCTTGAGATTTTCCTAAAATATTCAAAACAAGAGTAAAAAATAAGTCCTGAGAATACTTTTGACCCTACATTTCTTCTCATGATTTAGATAATATTCTGATAGTCTTAAAAAAAGTATTTGGGTATTGAGTTGGTGAACATAATTTTTTTAAAAATAAAAATTCATATAACTTAGATAAATATTTATTTAACTGAAATATAAAAAATACTACAGAAGAAGAAGTGCAGACATTATATAATAAAAGGATCAGTGAAATTAGAATGTTTTTAAAATGAAATTATTCTGATATTATTGCTAGGTTGAAAGAAGAAATGTTTAAATATGCACAAAATCATGAATTTGAAAGAGCTGACGTTATTAAAAATCAAATCACTAGTATTGATATTTTAGATGAAAAACAGATAGTGAGAGAATGAATCTTGTGAGACTATGATATTGTACATTACATAGAGAAATTTGATAAAGTATTTATTGGAAAAATAGAAATTAGAAATTCTAAAATCTTGTGATTCTACCCATATGAAATAAAAAACAATCTTTGAGAGGATATACAAGTATTACTAGAAAACTTTGTTAAGAATAATTATCTAAAATCTATTTTACAAGATCAGGAAAGTAAAAAGCCTATTTTAATTATTTCTAAAAAAATTAATCTTAAAGAAACTATATTCTCAAGTATTAGAATTGAATATCCTAAAAAATGAACAAAAACTGATCTTCTAAAGATGTGTTACAAAAACATCTATGAATTTGCATACAAGAAACACCTCTCTTCGCTATCTACAAAATGATTTACAAAACAGAATATGAAGAATCTTCTACATGTTCTTAATTATTCAAGAATAAACAAAAAGCTATTATTTGAATGTAACGATATCTCACATCTTTCTTGAACACATACTGTAGCAAGTAGGTCTGTAATTGAAAATTGAAAAACTGCTAATTCAAGATATAGAAAATTTAGAATTAAGAATTTAGAGATTTGAAAAATTGATGATTTCAACTCAATGAGAGAAATAATGGAAAGAAGGCTTAAAGAGATAGAAAATACACAAACTATTCCAGATTTGATAATAATTGATGGATGAAAAGGGCAATTAAGTAGTGTGGTGGAAATAATTGAAAAATATTTATCTGATACTCAAAATAAGGATATAGAATTAATAAGTAAATTACAACTTGTCTGATTAGCTAAGAGAGAAGAAGAACTCTTCACACTTCATAATTGAAAGTTTGAAAAAATAGTTTTAGATAAAGATTCTCAGGAACTCAGATTAGTGCAAAAAATAAGAGATGAGGCACATAGATTTGCTATCACTTTTAATAGAGATTCTAGAATAAAATCTATGAAAACAAATATTTTAGAAAGTCTTCCTTGATTTGGTCCAGCTACTAGAAAAAAGATTTTGAAAGAGTTTTGAAGTGTTGATAAACTAAGAGAAGTAGAAAGAAATGATTTAGAGAAATTTTTGAATAAAAATCAAATAGAGGTGTTGGAAGATCATGGATTAATATAAAATTTAGGCAAGAAAAAAAGCTTGGTGTGAACCAGGCTTTTAAAATATTATAGCACCTCCTTGAGCTAACTTTAATTACTTTTTATTGTTTTTATTTTTGAGTTTATCTAAATTTCCCTTTAGACTTTCCTGTCTATTAATTTTGTGTGAGTTGAGTATCTGTTTAATTGAATTACAAAACTCAAAATAACGGCAGAATATCATTAATAAAAATTCAAATATAACAATTAAAGTTATAGTTAAAGGATCAAAAATGAAAAAGAAAAACATTAAAAGTAAATCTATAAAAAATTGTCCACCATACACAAGAAAATAGTCTTTTATGAAATCAATTGACAGTACAAATAAATCAAAAATCTTACCACCAACCGTTTTTAAAGTAAAAGTAATTGCAAATTCTGGAAATACAAATATTAAGAAGAAAAGTAATAAACTAAGAATACCTCCACCAGTAAGTACAACTTTTTTATACTTATTAAACACTTTCTTAGCTTTCCATAAAAAAATACGCAGTCTTCTACCTTGTCTTTCAAGCCAATGTGAATGTTTCATCTTAGCATATTTCAAGCTAATAATAATAGCAATCTTCTTCCATAAAATTGAAATCAAAAGTGCCCATCCCATTTTTGCTTTGGCAGTAAACCAAATAAATCTTAAAATAGGTAATGACCATTCCCAAATAATATTACCGAAAACCATATACCCAATAAGAAAATAAGAATATGAATATATGGCTATTTTAGCTAATATATTTACTTCTCTAAATTGAAATTTTATCATATTAAATCTCCTCAGATTTAAAGAGAATCATAAATTATAGAACCTTCTATTTTACAAAGTCCTATATTTTATAACTCTTAGTTAATTTAATTAATACTAAGCTCACAAAATTGTGAGCTTAGCTATAGTTATCATATATTTAAGTCTTATAGCCTAATAAATAGAAAAAACCTATAGACCAGATCTTCACAAACCAAAATCCACTCTTCAAAACTCCTTTAAGTAAAAAATTACATTCCATAAGTGAAGCTGTAAAATGTTCTTTACTCCATCTAATTATAAATAGAATTGCTGTGTTTAATGGTGAATACTCTTTAATCTGTTTTCCAATCCAAACAAGAAAGAATTTGTTTAGACTTTTTAAAAGTAGTATTTTTTTGTACTTCATAAAAAGGCCAAACATAACTGGAATTAAAGCAAATATTCCCCAAAGGTAACCATGTACTTCAAAGAATGGATAACCATAGTGGTTCCATACATATGAAAAAGCACAATATTGAAAATAAATGAGACACATGGCAATTATCAAAAAAAATTCTTTCCTAAAAGAAGGAAAATGTTTTTGCCACCAATAAAATATTGGTAGTCTTGAAGGTCTTGAAAGATACCAAATTAAACAAAATGGTAACCTAATCAAAATTGATGGGTACCATATACACCATAACCAGAGTTCATTCAACAACAACCAAAGAGGAGTGAATCGTTTATTTGCCAAAGCCAATAAATCTTTTACTTCATTCCTCAGAGGTAATGCATCTTTCCATTTAAGTTTGAAGTAATTAATCAAACCAAAATAGAAAGCTTTTATCTTAATGTTAATCTTTCTAATCTGGTTCATTGTCTTTCTCCTTCATCCATGGAACAATCTTTCGAACTAAAGGCATAACTTTTATTTCAAAAAAATGTCTATTTATAATATAAAGAATTGTACTAAATACAATAAATCCAAGTGCTAATAATCCTAAAAAAAGAATTATTATCTGTTTGCCTGTAATATCCACAATAATATACCCCAAAATATCAAAAAGTTAATAAAAGAATAATCTGTAAAAGATTACTTTTTTATCAACTTTTCAGAAAAAATAAAAAATGTTAAAGAACTTTAATAGTTTTCACTATCAAAGTTTTAAAACAACCTTGATACAAATCTATCTAAATAAATATAACTTAAAAAAAAGTGTTGTCAATATATTTGACAACACAATAATAAAGTACATAATAAAGTTATAATTAACAGACAAAACAATGAATCAACAAAATGCATCAATAACTACATTAGATATTGTTAATGGAATATGAAAAGGTATAGCAAAAATAATATACGAAACAATAGATTCATTTAATGATAAAATGAGGCTTAAAAGAATTCCTAAAATTCTTAATGACAACATTCCATTATGAGAAGATAAAGAAAGAATAAATAACGAAGATGATCTTAAAGAATTTATACTAGTTGTATTAAAAGAATTAGAGGACTTTTACAAAGAACAATCAAAAGAAATTTTTGGATTTGAAATTTCAAATCCAAAAATAGTTTTTTTTGATAAGAAGGTAAGTACAGAATGTTGAGATCAGACCAAATATACATGACCATTTTATTGTCCTGGTGATGAGACTATATACATCAATCTTTCTAAACTTTTAAAGATTTTGGAAGATGTCTGAGCAACCTGAGATGTAGCAATTGCTTATATTATTGGACATGAATATGGGCATCATTTTCATAAAAAAGTATATGAAAATAATAAAGAATTCTTTTCATTTCTTTGAAATCAAAATAAAAAAGATTACAATCATCTAAAAATAATGGACATAATTGAAAATTGATTTGGTGAAAATGAAGCATGAGAACAAGTAAGAAACAAATTAAGTATATTTATTGAATCATGGGCAGATTATTTATCTTGAGCATTTTTACACAACTTAGATTCAAAATGACTTCTCCACCCATGAGACATTAATGAAGCATTTGGATTAGCAGAAAAAATATGAGATGATGTAATAAATAAACATATTCATCCAAGTAAACATACTCATGGTACTGCAAATATGAGAGAGCTTTCAGTTAAATTATGAGTATTACAATGAACAGCATATAATTCTACAATAAGACAACTATTATTTGATGCACATTTAAGTGATAAGACTAAAGCATATAAAGATATTATAGCTTTATGGGAAGATTATCAAGGTATAGTAGATACACCTGTTGCATAATTTAGTAGATGAGAAAGTCAGTAGTAGTTAATTATATATGTTGGCTTACATGAATATTAAAATAATTTTATAACTAAGTAGTTAAATATGTACACACTCAATGAAATACAAGAAGACATACAACTTCAGTTAGAATGACATGCTGGGTATTGGGAGGAAATGCTTGATCATAATTTAAATGAGTATAATAATATAGATCAGGTAAATTTCTATGACTGGCATAAATATCTTAGTGAAGATGTGACAGAATATTTTAAGTCAATTCTTGCAGCTTACCCAATAGAGAATAGTAAAACTAATGAAATAGATGAAGAAATTCACATAACACAGGACATGCTTGATGAAATTTTTAATGGTGGTAATAAATGAGCAGAATATGAAAATACTGAAGATTTAGTGGATTATAAAATAGGTGAAAAAATAAGAAAAATAAAAATAGCTATAGAAAAAATACCAATAAATACTATGTCCTTCAAAGATGTAATAGATAATTATAGGTGGATATTTAACGAAACAGCATGAATTAGTGATAATGTTTTTAAAGATGATAATGATAATAATCTTGATGACACTACAGAAGAAAATATATTAAATGTAAGTGATACAGTTA
>CALLPO010000046.1 GCA_938015605.1 uncultured Candidatus Altimarinota bacterium
AGATTCAAGTAAACCAGCTTCTTCACCAATTTCTCTTAATGCTGTATCTTTAGCTATTTCGTCTGCCTCAATTTTTCATTTTGGCAAGACGTATTCTTCTTTCTCTCTTGAGTTAAGCCATTTTAATAATAAAATTTCAATTTTTCAATCTTTCTTTCTATAAACAACTCCTCAAGATGATTTTTCGAATTTAATACTCATATTAAAAATCATTTCAGGATAAATTACTATTAGTCTAACATTTTTCAGTAAAAATACAAGTTCTTTTGTACTATGAAACAATTCTAGAAAAAATAAAGAAAAGTAGTTCTTTTTTTGCACTCATAATTTATATATGGTATTATTTATATGTAAAAACAAATATAAAAATAAAAAGAACCTATGATACCAAAACAAAATGAAAATACAGATATTTTAGATATTCTTTGAGCAATTGAAGCACCTGAAAAACTTACTCAATCTTTAGAAAAAGATGATTTTATTGAACCTTCTATTCCAACTATTAACATAGAAGAAAAGCATAATAAAACTCAACTAGAATCTCTTACTCAGGTTGCACCAGTAATTGAAGATGAAGTTATTTCAGAACCTCAATTAGTGTCTAAAGAAATTGTTGAAGAAACAGTTATAAAAACTATTATAGAAGAAAAAAAATGAGTTTCTGACTCTTTTCAGGATCTAAAAGAAGAGGTAGTAAGCTCACTCAATACAGCAACTCAAAATATCAAAGAAAAAAATAAAAATGTTACTAGACTTCTCTCTGCTTGAGTATTTGGAGCAAAATACATAATCACTTCTGTGTGAATATTCTCAGTACTATTACTTACAACAAACTATTCAGCATATTCAAATATTGCAAAAAGTTATATTTTTGAAGACCAAATAGCACTAGAAAGTCAATCATTACTAAATGGAGTTGATGCATCTCATATTGAAGAAACTACCGTAGAAGAAGAAGTCATTATAAAAAGAACCAAACAGGATAGAGTTGAGGAATTAAAAAAACAAGAAGAAGAAACAGAACAAATTCAAAATCAATTCTCAATAAAAAAACTAGTTGATAAATTAGACAAAGAAGATGTTAATCTAGATATTGCTATTGTTCCTTACGAGAATAGAATTGTTATTCCAAAAATTTGAAAAAATATTCCCCTAATAGATATTCAAGAAACAAAAGTTGAATGAAAAGACCAACTTGATAATATTTTTATGAAAGAACTAGAAGAAGGTATTGTTAGATATCCAGGGAGTGCTATTCCAGGTGAAAAATGAAATTCATTTATCTTTGGCCACTCTTCAAATTTTCCATGGATAGCTTGAGATTATAATGATGTATTTTCAAGACTAGGCCAAGTAGAGGTATGAGATATTGTTTATTCATACTATGGCCAAAAAAAGTATAAATATCAAATAAAAGAAAAGAAAGTTATAAGTCCTACTGATGTAAGTATCCTAAAAAGAGATAAAAATAAAAGTGAACTTACACTTATGACTTGTTGGCCAATTGGAACAACTCTGAATAGATTAATTTTAATTTGAGAAATTATAGAAGAATAAAATGCTAGGATATAAAAACACATACCTTACTGCTGAAGAAATTTTGCAAAATATATCTTATATCTCATCTGATAATATACTTTGATTAGTCATACTTGGATGTGTTGTTTTTTCAGTGCTTTTCTTCCTCCTCTATCTTTTCCCCATTATCTCACTCAGTCTTAAGCAAATCAAGAAGCAAAGACAAGCAGCTAAAAGAAAATTAATGATTAGACAAATTGCTATGCAAAGAGAAATTGAAGAAGAAATTGAAAAAGAATTATAACAAAAAAAGAGACTTTCGTCTCTTTTTTTAGTAACTCTCTGGTGATCTTATATATTCTGCAAAAGTAATTTTATATTCCTTTAAGATAAGAGCTAAATCTTCACCTACATACCTCCAATGCCATGGTTCGATTCAATATCAATCAATTTCTAGTCCTTTTTGGTAGGTATTTGTAAATCAGAATTTATATGCTTCCTGTTTCATCCATTCAAAATACATTTTGAGGTCTTCGTTTTCTCTAAATCTACTCTCTTCACTTGCTTCCCAGAAATCAACTGCTAAACCAGATTGATGCTCACTGTATCATGCTTTAGCACAAAGTGTGTCATCACAACCTCTATCTTTAATTCATTTTTGATATTCATAACTTCTATAAGTACTCACAATATCTAAAGGTATTCCAAATCTAAGAAAATAATTTTGAGCAAGGTTATCAAGAGCATCTGCTGCTTCCTGTCTTAATTTTGCTCATCATTTCACATCTTTAGTATATTCTCATTCTAGACTTACTAAATTTTGTGGAATATACTCTAAACCATTGTACGGAGTAGTATTGTTTACAAAACGTGTTAAAGAGTTATCTGTGTGGATATCAAACTCTTGATCATCTTTAACTAAAGTCACCTCAGAGTTTAGGACATTAAGTGCCTGTTTATTTAGTAATGCAGTCTCTTCTAATAGATCATTTCCTAACAGATTATTCTTTGCTCTCTCTTCTTGTTCAATCTCTTTTGCTCTTATTATCTTTAGCTTTACTCTCTCTTCTTCAAGTATTCTTCTTTCCTCTAATTCTTTTTCATTAATTTTTTTTTGTATTTCTTGCTGCTTGATTAATTCTTGTTGGTCAATTTCAGGACTTATACATCAAGTTATACACAATACTAATACAATAAGCAGAATTGTTTTCATTAAAGTGAAGTTACAAAAAAATAATACTAAAGTAATTTTAGTATTATTTTTATTTTTTCCAAACTTTATTTATCATTATCTGTTTTTAACCAATCGGGAATTGTCATTCCATCATCCCAAAGTTCATTTGATTTATCTATTTTTCCAGTTGATGTATCATCTTTTGGGGTTGGTTCATTATTAGTACTTTTTACTGCTCCTTTTTTCTCTGGTGTTTTTGGTATATCTTTTTTTGTATCCGTTACTTTTTTCTTTGGTGTTGTTTTCTTTACTTGTTTATTTTGTGTTCACTTTTTAGCTGACTGTGTTCATTTTTGAGTATCATTTTCTTTAGAAGAAATCGCTTCATCATTAGTAGGTGTTTCATCCATACTTCCTTTTAGCCAATCTGGTACATCATTATCATCTAATTGAACCTTTCCTATTGATTCCTCATTTACTTCAGTAAGATTAGTTTCACTTATTGGATCTTTAGAGTCTTCTAAAATGTCTTTCTCAGAATCCTTTCATTCAACTTTTGCTTTCTTCTTAGTATCTTCCTCTAGACTTCCTTTAAGCCAGTCTGGAATATTATCATCAGAAGTTTTATTCTCAGATGTATTTTTATCTGAAGTTACATTATTTACCTCAGATTCATTAGCAATATGCTCTTCAGCTAATTGTTCATCATTTCCTTCATTATCTGATTTAAGCCAATCAGGTACATCTTTCTCTAGATCAATAGGTTCTTCATCAGGATTTTCTATAACTAGTGGTTCTTCTGTTACTAACTCTTCTATTTGTTCTTCCTCAACAACTTCCTCTTCCATTATCATATCATCTTTAACAATGACTTCTTCTTTTTGAGGAAGCTTATCAGTTAATGAATCTTGAAGCCAATCTGGTGTATTATCAGATGTATTTACTTCTTCTTGTTTATTTTCTAATTCTGGTGTAGGTTCTTCATCAAGAGAAAGTGTATTTGTATTTTTTTCTTCATCATTATTTACAAGTGAATCTTGTAACCAGTCTGGAGTATCATCAGATACTTTTGTATCTTCTTCTAAATCAAAATCATTATCTGCAACTATTTCAATTTTTTCTTCAACTGGTGTATCAATCTGCTCATTTAATGATTCTTCAATAACAATATCTTCTATTATTTTTGGTTCTTCAATTCCCTCAGTTGAATTTAAAGAATTTGGCTCCTCAGTTTTTCACAACCAATCAGGAATTTTCTCATTTTTTTCAACAACGCTATCTTCAACAGGTGTAGCTATAATCGGTTCTTCCTTTTTTACTTCTGTAGCAAGTGGGTCTATAACCTCCTCTCATAATTCACCTAAAATGTCATCTCATGTTTTTTCATCTACAAAATCTTCAAAAGATTCTCATGTTTTTCTATTTTTAAGAAAATCTAGAATCCAGAATATAATCATAAGTACAATGATAACTCCAACAATTCCTGCTGCCCACCATCCTATACTTTTTAAGAAAGACATTAAGGCTCCTTCTTCTCAAGTAGTTCATTCTGTTGGATTTTCCTTTTCAACTTCTTCAACTACTTCTACCGGAATATTGTCCAAACCTGAATATACAAGAACTTGTAAAATAGCTTTAAAATCAATTTTTTCTTTATTTGTCATACTCTTATCAAGAGCTATGATAGCAAGAATTTCTTTTCATGTAGACTTATTTAGTTCAACATCAGAACTGTTTTTTATAATTTCTAATTTTTTAATTAATGCATCTGAACATGTTCACTCTTCCACACTACATTCTATTGATGCTGGAGTAAGAGCTTTCAGTGCTTGGAATGCTATTTCTTTCTCATCACCTTCATCCTGTCATTCAATAAGAAGTGATTCAAGTAATTCAATTATATCATCAGTTGATTCTATTCAAGATTGTGCTAAAAATCATTCAAACTCAAGAATAGTTTTAGTTTTTTCCATATCATCATCCCAATTTTCTTGAAGCTTTTGAACATACTTCATTCATTTGATTCTATTTTCTCATTCAAGGGCACTAATCATTACTTTTAGTTTCTCTATTTTGATTTTACTTGATTCACTTACTCATTCAAAAGTAATAGTACTCAGATCAATTTCTTCTTCTTTAACAATGTAAGTCTTAATAATTTTGATATCTTTTGAATCGATTGTATTCAAATCTCAATCAAGTAAAAATAATCTAATAGTTTGTTCTCTTTTGTCATTTAATACAATTTCTTCTGGATCACCTGTTTTGTAACTTGAGTTATTTAAGTTATCAACATCATCATCTTTTCAACCATTTACATCTGAATCAATATCTATATCATAATCAATACCATAATAAGTATGGTCTCATCTTGAATCTCACAGATACATAAAAATACTCTCTTCTTCATCAATAGATATTATTCAATCATCATCTACTCAAGGATGTGAGAATACATTTAATCAGTCTTTTCTAGCTTTTAATATATTTCTCAAATCTCTGGTAACCTCTTGATTAGATTTTTTAATTTTTGTTCATTCTGCTACGGTTAATTCTACAGAGTGAACTGATTTTCTATCGTCATAAGTATGAACAAACTTAGATTCATTTTGTTTTTTTGTCCCGTCTCACAAGTCCCATTTAACATTATCAATAACTCATTGACTCTGATTAAGGAAAACGTATTTATTACCAATTGAAATATAGCTAAAATCTGAAACTAGCTTATTTGCAACACTTACTGTAAGTGTTCTTGTATTTGAAAATCCTTTATGTTTCACTTTTACCTTTGGATAAAATGTCCCTGACTTTTTATATTTATAAGAGATATTTCATGTATCTGTTTCTTTATCATAAAATCAGTCTCCATCAAAGTCCCAAGAGAATTTTGATTTCCCTTCAATAGATTTTCCAAGTACATTTTCAGCAGTTGCTGTAAATACAATTTCATCACCAATCAAAGTTGAAGAATCACTAACACTTAACTCAACAATTGGAGTATTTACATTATCTCAAACAAGAGTAATAGAATTTCTTCAAATAACATCTTCTGATGTTGTTTTTTCTTCATTATTATCTTTAAGAACAACTCAAAAATAATAGCTTCATGGGATTTTTGGTAGTACAAAGCTTGTGCTCGGACTTTTAGTTACTCTAAAATCTTGAGGTTCATCATCAGCATCAGTTGTATAAAACCATAGGTATGACTGAATAACTCAGTCAATATCTTTAGCTCAAACAGCTAAAAGATTTACAACTACTGGGTCAGAATTAATATCAACAGGAGTAATACTTAATGCACTCAGTGTTGGTTTAATATTTACTACTTTCACCCATATAGTTTGAGAGTCTGTAGTTTTATCTTTTATACTTTTTACTGTTAATTTAACTGGAGAACATCATAATTCATCAAACGTAATTGATCTTGATGGAGCACTAGAATATTTATCTTGACCAATTTTCCAAGAAGTTTCAAGTCAACTAGTTAATCAGTCAGTATTAATACTCTCATTTGAAGAAAACGTAATATTATCTTTTCTACTTATTATATAGGCTTCTTTTCAGTCACACACATTTGCTTCCTTCGGGAAATCAAATCATGCATTTTTTGAAAGTCAGATAATAGCTACTGGATTTTTTGAGTCTCCGACATATACTAATTTAGAATGAGAATTTGATTTATTATCCTTTCCTCTTACAGTTAATTTCACAGTAAATACTCAACTTCTTGTATATGAATGATTAATAATATCTGCACTTCAAGATTTCTTTTCACCATCTCCAAAATCCCATTCATAGAATTTAGCTTCTGGAGAATTAGCTACAAGCTTAATGAAACCTTCCCTTTGAATTACTCTAGGATACGTTTCAAAATCAAGTGAAAGAGTTGAATTAACACTTACTGATTGTTTTTTAATTGATTTAATTCAATCTAGATCTTCTACTTCAAGGATAACTGAATGCTCACCAATCGTTGAAAACGTATAATATCCTGTAGATCCTGAATCATTAGCATCTTCTACATTTACTTGTTCTCAATCAATTGTCCATGAATATTTAAGTTTCCCATCATCTGAAAAATCTGGGTCAAAACTTCAACTTGCATCCAAATATACCTTATTAGGTTTATTATTCATTGGGATACTTGCTTTAAAGTTTGCAATTGGAGGTCTAGAATTAATATAAATATCTTTAGTGTCTACATCAAAATTTCCTGCAGCATCTGTGATTTTTAATTTAATAGAGTATCTTCCTTTCTTTTCAAAAGAATAGTTAAATACATTTCATGTTTTCTTTACTAAAATAGTATCAGCTTCTAAATCAATTACTTCCCATATATATGAAAGTGATTTTTTACTCCCATGAGTCACTGTTTTGAATACAAATTTATCTCCAATATATCATTCATCTTGAGATGCTCAGATACTAGCAATTGGTTTATGAACCATAACCTTAAAGGTCTTCACAATTGTATTGAGCTGGTTTGTCTTTAACCTTAGAGTTGCATCATATTGTCATTCCCTTGAATATATTACTCTTTCAATTCTTGGTGATCAAGTATATGATTTAGTTACACCATTACCAAAGTCCCATGAAGTTTCAAGAAATTTTGTTCCTGTTGTTGGTACAGAAGACGTAGCATCAAAAATTAATCAATAACTAGCTTCTTCTGGAGAAAATTTAATTTCATCATTACTTGGGAGTTTTTGACCACTAATTCTAAAAATAACTGATGCTATCTTTTCTTGTACATTTACTGATACTTGTCATGAATATGGTAATACATCAATGTTTCATGAGCTGTTTCTATGAGAAGATCTCACATCTAGAAATACAATATAGTTTCATTCTTGAGAAAAAGTGTAAGAAAGTGATGGTTTATTCCCAATAACTTTTCTTTTACCTGCTACATCCATCCACCAAGTATATGTTGAAGATGTAACTTTACTTCATGATGGGTCTAATACCCTTGCCCTCAGTGTTGTAACAAGTGGTGCATTCCCTACTAATGGTTCACCTTCAATTTGTCATGTAACTTCTTGAATATCTGCCTCGAGCATATATGATTTAATAGCTTTTCTTATAGCAGTATAATTAACATCATTATTGGGGTATTTAAGTCCCTTTTTCAATGCAATAACTAACTTGTTATAATTATTTTCATTATTAAGATTATCTGGAAGGTAGTTGTATCAAGCTTTTGCATAATTAAGAATTTTATTAGCTGCTGCTTCATCTATTTCTTTATCAATTTCAAAAGTTGATTGTAGTACAAAAAACTCTTTAGTAATTCTATATCTATATTCATTAAATGTTCACTTATCTACTGCTCTTAAAGTAGTGAAAGGAGTTGAATCTTCACTATATGTTTGTTCAACAGTAAAAACACCACTTAAAAGTGTAGCAAACAGTGTTAATAGCAATAATATTATTTTTCTCATGTATATTTCTTACAAAGTACTTATATCCAAAATAATATCACAATTTGAATCCCTTTGCAAAAAATAGCTTTACAAAAAAGAAGAAAAGTTTGTTGACTTTTCTTCTTTTTTTGAAGTTTGGA
>CALLPO010000047.1 GCA_938015605.1 uncultured Candidatus Altimarinota bacterium
AAGACAATAGAGAAAAACTAACTCCTCAAGCTAATGATGAGCTTAACCAATTAATAGTAACACTTTCTAGTAGAAAATTAACCAATGAACTTTTAAATTGAATATACAAAAATGCTCTTGAATCAACAATAGTAAGCTCAATACAAAAAGAGATAACATATCAAACACTTAACTCAAATAGAAGTATTACAGATAATTCTCCTCAATGAAGCTATACACATAGAGTTTCAGAATTTAGTGGAGCTTGATGATGATTATGAGAAAGTAGTGTAAAAATGCTTTATGAAATCTGAATTTGAATTGTTTCATGAGCAGCACTTTGATTTATACTAAAATGAACTCTATGAATAAGAGCCTTAGCAAAAGAAATTGCAGAAGAAGGAATTACAAGAACAGCAATAAAACATGTAGGACTCAAACCAGTAGCTCAGGAAATTAAAGAAAAATGAATAAAAACTGTAGCAATTAATGCAGGGAAAAAATGAATTACAAACGTAAATGAAGCTTGAAAATCAACAAGAAATTTCTTTAGATCAATTCAAAATAATCCATCATGACTTAAAACTCTCTATCAATCAAGATACATTAGTCCAAAAAATGTGTTAAAAGAAGTATTGGATAGTTGATTAGATAAAGTAAGTAGACGTAAATTGATACACAAAATAGATGATATTAATAAAAATTTTGCTAAGTTAAGAAGAATTGAATATGATGAATATTATCAAAAAACATTTGGAAAATCAGCCAAGATTAATGGGAAAATTACACCTGAATATGAAAAGTGGTGAGAATCATTAACAAATGATTTCAAAGACTGAATTGTAAGATCATCACCAAAACTCACTGAACTAAGAGTACAAATGAATAAACAACTAACATCAGCACTAAAAGAGACATGAGTAACAGCCAAGAATATGGAAAAAATTGTTAAGAAAAATATAGAGTTTGCTAAAGGGCAGAAAAAAAGAGCAATAAAAGAGTCATTTAATGCAGCTGATAAACTCCTTGTAGATAAAAGTAATATGTGAAAAAGAAATAATGATAATATTATAGGTAAGGATAAAATAAAAAAATATTCAGAAAAAAAATCTAAATGAAGATGAAGAGTTCTAGAAAACAAAGAAATTCCTGCAAATGATTCTTACAATCCAGATACAGATATACTAAAAAAAGTTTCTTAATGAATTAATAATAAATTAAATATGCTCAACTACCTAAAATCATTTATGCCATTTCTAGAGTGGATTCCAGAACTAAAAGACCCAAAGGTTTTAAGAGCTGATGTTTTAGCTTGAATTACTGTTGCTGTGGTACTTATTCCACAAGCTATGGCATATGCACAACTAGCATGACTCCCTCCTTATATTGGACTATATACTGCATTTCTACCTGTAATTATTGGTTGAATTTTTAGTTCATCAAGACAACTTTCAACTGGACCAGTTACAGTAATTTCACTTATGACAGCTACGGCTTTAGCTCCTTTTGCTCTATGAGCAGAAGAATACATAATGTATGCAGCTATTCTAGCAATTATGATGTGAGTAATGCAACTTACACTTTGAATTCTAAAATTATGAAGCATTTTTAATTTTTTATCACACTCAGTAATAGTATGATTTATAAATGCTGCTGCTATATTAATTTGATTATCACAACTTAAATGAATATTCTGAGTAAATGTAGAATCATGATTACACATATATGAAACAGTTCCTCAGCTTATTATAGAAATATATAATAACACTAACTCAACAATATTTATTTTTTGAGCAGGGGCACTTATTTTTCTCTATGTACTACAAAAATATTTTGCTAAACTCCCTAAATTTCTAATTTTAGTAATTGCTTCAATTATTATTTCATACATGATAGGTTTTGAAAATCTTGGATGAAGTGTTGTATGAGCAATACCAGAGTGACTCCCTAGTTTTTATATGCCAACACTGAGTAAAGATATTCTTCTACAGCTATTGCCTGCTGCTTTAATTGTGTGATTTCTTTGATTTACTGAAGCTATTTCTATTGCTAAATCAATTGGGCTCGAAACTAAAAAAAGTGTCTCAACTGACCAAATGCTTATTAGTGAATGACTAGCAAATCTAGCTTCTGGTTTTTCTAAATGATATCCAGTATCTGGAACATTTGCCAGAAGTGCTATTAATTTAAAAGCTTGAGCTGTGACTCCATTTGCATCAGTTGTAACTGGTCTTATTATCTGAGCAGTATTATTATTCTTTACTGAATATCTATATCATCTACCAAATGCTGTTTTGTCAGCTATGATTATTATGGCTGTAGTTTGACTTATTCATATAGAACCAATTATTAAATCTTGGAAGATTCAAAAAACTGATGCAGTAATTTCTATTATTACTTTTATAGTAACTCTAGCTTTTGCTCCACATCTAGAAATATGAATATTTACATGAGTATTTTTATCACTTATTTTTCATTTACAAAAATCTATGAAACCAAGGTTTTCTCAACTAGCACTTGCTCCAGATTGAGTATTTAGGGAATGAGTATTACATAATCTTCCACTGAGTCCTCATGTGTGAGTGTTTAGATTTTATTGAAAACTCTACTTTGTAAATATCTGGTATTTTGAATGAAAACTTATGAAATACATAGAAGCTAATCAAAAATTCAAAGCTATTGTAATAGATTTTTCAATGATTCCATTTGTAGATTCATCAGCAATGGAAGTACTTGAGAATCTAGTAATTTCTATGAAAAAACATGATCTAAAGATACACTTTGTATGACTCAGATGAAAACTTATTGAACAAATGAGAGACACTTGATATTTAAATGAATTTGGTGAACAAAATGTATTTCCAAACATTAAAATGAGTATCAAATATCTAAAAAAGAAACATAAAAAATTAGATTTAACTGGATTAATCAAAATAAAAAATAAATAAAAAATGTCATTATTTAATCAATTCATAGACAGGAACTATAATGCTTGAGATAACACATTGTTATTTTGAGATATTATGGATTTAGTTGATGTATTGTCATTATCTAAGAACACAGAAAAAGAAGTTGAAGAAATAAAATCAAAAATACTACACATATTAGAAAATACATCTGAAAAAGATTGAACAAAGTTTAAAAATAATTTTCTAGAATCAAAAGACCATATAAATAGAAATTCAATGCAAACAGAGTATTATAATATTAAGACAATAAAAGAGAAACTGACAAAAAATGAATCTATTGCAATGTTTTGAATTTTAAATACTGTTCTTAATGAGATGGTAAACTCATACATTAAGCATTTATGACTAGAGTGAGAAACAATAATTATCAGTGAACAAGTTACTAAAATAGTTAAATGATGACAAAATTTTTCTTTTATACTTGAAAGAGTCAAAAATAATCTGTGACATACATGAGTCATTATTTTTCTACAAGAATTAATACAAGGTAATAAACATCTAAATCAAATAAAAGATTATTGTGAAAAAGAAATGGAAGAGTTATCAGAATATAAAAATGATTTCCAATATTGGGATTACAGCAATACTCTTTCACTTTTAGAAACACAGCAGCATTTTAAAAGGAAACAATTAGAGTTTAGTCCTGTTGAATACAGAAATGTAAGTAAAATAAATGAAAGCAATATAGATAAAAAAGAAGAAAAAAACCTAGAGAACTGAAAAGCATTTTCTTTGAGTTGATGATTATCAAATGCATTTGCACAACTTTGATATATACAGCAACACATTGAAAACTGATGAACAATTAGTGCTATTTCATGAACAAGTATGTGATCTGTGATTTGAGTACTTGTGGCTTTTATAGGAAATGATTCTGAAGGAATTGAAAAACTCATTAATATAATTGGTACCAAATTAAGAAATACTACTTTTAACAAAAAATGAAACATAGCTCACAAGTGAGATAGAAATATTATAAAAGAAATATTTACAGAAATATCAAAAGAGTTTTGAATTGATGATAAAACAAAATTTAGTGAATCAAAAATCCCAATTACTATTAATGCTAGTAGAGAATACAATTGAGGTGAACAAGAAATCATTCTATGATGAGAAAGAAAAGTAATTGAAAGTGTCTTTGCATCAATTAATATGACAAAATCTTGATTAACAAGGAAGAGTAAAGTTAAAAGAAGTTACTTCTGAAAAAGTGAAATTGATTGAATACAAATGAATGATTTTGCAGCAAATGAAAGATGAAATCCCATTGATAGTATAGAGACATTATGAATTAGTCATGAAGATGTTATTATACTTGATGTATGATATTCTTCAGAAAAAAACAAATCAGCCGGTGCACATTTCTCAAGATATTTTTTCAAATGAGCTCTTAGAAGAGATGTATTTTGAAAATTTTTAGTTGAACAAAAATGATGAACAGTAGTTGATTTTGATACCTCAGGTTCAGAGAATAA
The DNA here is from genome assembly GCA_938015605.1 of uncultured Candidatus Altimarinota bacterium. Taxonomy (GTDB): domain Bacteria; phylum Patescibacteriota; class Gracilibacteria; order BD1-5; family UBA6164; genus CALLPO01. Next base: position 4,424 of record CALLPO010000047.1, read on the forward strand.
AAATTGAATACTTTATAATTGAGACGTTTTTCAAAAATTGATTAATATCTGAAAAAATAAATATAAAGATGTTATAAAAAAAAATAAATAAGCTCTGCTTATTTATTTTTTTAATTCAAAACTTTTCTTTCCAAAACTTTTTCAATTAATAATTATTTCAACTTGATGCTCTCAGTGATATAAAGCTTTTGTTGTCATCATTTTTAAAGAATGCTTTTTATTAATTTTCACAGATTTTTTTAACTCTAATTTTTTTATTTTAAATACCTTTGGCTTTAAATCTCAAGCTTTATTTTGAAAGTATATTTTATAATCAATAATTAGATTTTCTTCTTTTTGAGAAGATATATTGAATTCAAATTCAAGAGCATCTCAAATTTTCACTACATTATTTTTTACAGATAAGTTAGTTACTGTAATTTTAGGATTGCTAGAGTATCAAAGAAGTTCAAGTGTGCCTTTGTGTCATTGTTTTACTAATCATCTCGTAGAATGGGAAATAATATAGTCTATATCACTAGAATCATTACTCTGTTTCCATTTTTTTAGAGTCTTAACAACAAGTTCTGCATCAATCTTTGAAATATCATTGAGATGATTAGCCACACTTCTTGTGACAAATCTTGAGTTATCACAATACAGATTATCTAAAACCTGAATAGTTTTATTATAATCTAAGCTAATTCCCTTTCACCAAGGGAGTTTTTGTCTACTTCCTTCACTTGAAAGTCTCCTCACATGATAATTTTCTGATTCACTCCACATCAACACTTTACTAAAGGTTTCCTCTTCATAAGAATTGAAAAAATGTCTAATAGCAAATTCAGAAGAAAAATTCTGAGTCATTCTTTCTAAAGCCTTAAAGCAAAATTCTAATCAAATTTGATATTCTCATGGTCAATATAAGTTTTTATCAATATAATCTAATCCATAAGTTGCTACATATTCTAAGTAAGGAGCAAAAATAAAATCTCAAAAATTATTATCAAGAGTTCAGTTTTCCTCATTTTTTGGCAAACTTTTTAAAAGAATGTTTACAGATTCTTCAAAATCATCTGATAAATGTTTTTTAAACATTTCAGAAATATGACTAATTCTTTGAGTAAGTTCAAGCTCTGGAAATTTAACTAAAACTTCCTCACTAAATTTATCATTAGAAAAGTTTCAGTAGACCTCTTTAATTAGTCACGCTATATATTCAACTTTCTCTTTATTAAAAAGTTGGTCTTTTAATGAAAATGTAGGAGCTTTTTTGTTCATAGTTTTTATTTAATGTTTTCTATCATCCTCTTAATCTTCACCGCTTTTTCAAAATGATCTAACTTCTCTTTTTCTATCCACCAAGTTGCAACTTCCATCAATAATTCTGGATTTGTATTTTTATTTTCAAAAAAAGCGTAAAAAGACAGTCAGACATTTTCTCACTTCTTTTCTATTTTATCATTACAGACTTTAATAATTTTTGAGATTTTATTTTTGCTCCTTACTTAGAATATGTAGCAACTTATGGATTAGATTATATTGATAAAAACTTATATTGACCATGAGAATATCAAATTTGATTAGAATTTTGCTTTAAGGCTTTAGA
>CALLPO010000048.1 GCA_938015605.1 uncultured Candidatus Altimarinota bacterium
CTTGTCATTTTTTTATTCAACCATTTTTGTCTTTTGCAACAAAGAAAAACTTATGTCCTTCAATATTGCTATCATTAAATTCTTGTACACTTAAAATAGAGTATCATTCTGAATGAACTTTTTTTCTTGCTTCGTTTTCAGATGATGCACTCAGTACAATGGAATATTTCTTTTGTTCCTTTGATACTGATATTTTAAATTTAGCCACTCTTTTTGAAGTTTATATATAAATTCATACTATTTTTCATTCACTAACACAGTCCTCTTTCATGAGCTATCTTAATAAGTCATCATTGATCACCAAATTTTTCAACATATCCTGAAATATTATTAATTCAAGCCAAAGTATTTGTTTTTTCCATATCGAATCATAATTGTTCTTTTGCTATAGTTGATTGTTCTCCTCTTGTTACAAGAGTGTTTTCTAATCATTCTAATTTTTCTTTAATTCCTTTAGGTTTATCTTGTATTTTTTCAATACCTTTCTTATTGTTTTCAATATTAACCATATTTATATATTAGTAAGTAAAAAATTAAAACTATTTATGTCTCTTCTTTTTTTATTAGCTTCTTTAATTGTCATACCATCTATACTTACAAAATTGGTTTTTTCTATTTCATCAATTTCTTTTAACTCTAGTGTTTCAATAAAATGAACAACTCAATCATAAAAACTTTCCAATCTATCATCACTGACTGTTCAAATAGCTTCAAGCATAAGAGTTTTATCAACTTCTGGAATATCTACTTTTCTAATAAGTTTCCTTAGAAGTAATTTTTTAGTTGGGAGTTCTTTTTGTTTTTCCCAAAATTTGAATATCATTTTTGTATATTTTATATAAATATATTTTTTAACTTTCTTTTATTAATTACATTTCAGAATTCCCTTTATTAATATTAATATATATATATATTATTAGTAATAGTAAAAATTGTTAAAATGTTAATAAGAGAGAATTATGGCTACTATTATGAGTATAGCATATTAGAAAATTAAATACAAATTTTGACCAATGTTAGATTATATAAAAATATTACTTTAAAATAAGTAAAAAAATCTTTTTAACATTATTTAGTATATAAAAATATATTTATATTGACTTGCCTTTTCTTTATTAAAAGTATAATTTTTTTGTAAATAACTTTTTAATAAAAAACTTACTTCACTTACTCACTTCTATGAAAAAATCATACACAATTGCTTTTGTTTTAACAATACTTTTTACAAGTTTTGCACTATGAGTTAATTTTGCTGAACCAGTAAAGAATTTCTATGTAAAAAACATATTAAAAAGTTGATATAGTTCTCTAGAAAGTAATATTGAAAGATGAAACATTATTACATGAAATTTAGAAAAGGCAGGAATTATAAATTCACATGACTTAGATTTAACTAACTTTTGGAAAACATATTCAATTATAAAACAAGATTATTATGATATTGAATGAATAAAGAAACAAGACATTGTTGATTGAATTTCAAAAGGGTTGGTGCAATCTCTTTGAGATAAACATTCTGAGTTTATGACAAAAAAAGAAAATGAAGATTTTTCAAAAATGCTTTCTTGAGACTTTGAGTGAATTTGAGCAGTTGTTGATAAATTAGATTTTTGAGTAAAAATAGAAAGAATACTTAATGGATCGCCAGCTGAAAAATTTTGACTTCTAAAAGATGATATAATTATAGAAGCAAACAATGAAGAACTTCAAGATTTAAGTCTTTTTGATGCGGTTGCTCTTATTAAATGACCTGCATGAACAAAGGTTGTTTTGAAAATTTTAAGAAGTTGAGAAAATGAAGCATTAGAAATTGAGGTAACAAGAGATAAAATAAAAATTCCCTCTATAGAAAAAAAGTATTTTGAAGAAGAAAAAATAGCTTATATAGCTCTGAATATGTTTTGAGATGAAACATCATGAGATTTTAAAAAAGCATTAGATACGCTTAGTGAAAAAAATCCAGAAGGACTCATTATTGATTTAAGAAATAATTGATGATGATATTTACTTAGTGCTGTAGAAATACTTTCTGAATTTATTGATAATTGAGAACTTCTCGTTACCACAAAGTACAAAAATAAACTTCAAAATGAAGTATATAATAGTTCAAATTTTGGATGAAAGTTTGAAAAGAAAATAGTTATTTTAGTTAATGGAAGTTCAGCCTCAGCTTCAGAAATTACAGCATGAGCTCTAAGGGAATATAATAAAGCAATTGTTGTATGAGAAAAATCTTATGGAAAATGATCAGTTCAAAAACCATTTATGCTAGAAGATGGAAGTATGGTGAAGCTAACTATAGCAAAATGGTTTACACCAATGGATAAAAATATTGATCATGAGTGAATAACTCCTGATATAAAGGTTTCTATAGAAAAACAAGATTACAATTTAGAAGAATGTAAAAAACAATGAGTATGTGAAGAATCACTTGAACAAAAGGATTTTGAAATATATGATAGACAATTAGAAGAAGCTAAAACTGTACTGAAAAGCTTTATAAAAAATTGAAATCTTCAAGTAGTAGTTGATGAAGAGAATGAAAGATTAGGAAATACTGAAGAAAATGAAAAAGTAGAAACAGAATAATTTTTAACACAAAAAATCTAGATTATCTAGCTTTTTTTTTGTTTCCTATTATAGTTTAATTATATAAGAATATTTACTAATTTTTTGAGAAATGAATTATACAAAAACAACTAAATTAATTATTTATAAATAGGAAAATTTTATTAAAACAATAGCTATAAAAACATTAAAATTAACTAAAAAAATTATGAATTTTGATAATTTAAAAAAGACAGATTCAGTCTGTTATGACCTTGTAATGGAAGAAATGGAAAGACAAGAAGACTCACTTGAATTAATTCCTAGTGAGTGTCTTGCAAGCCTTTCTACAATTGAAGCACTTTGAAGTCCATTTACAAATAAATATAGTGAAGGATATGCTAAAAAAAGATATTATGCTTGAAATGAA
>CALLPO010000049.1 GCA_938015605.1 uncultured Candidatus Altimarinota bacterium
CCAAAGAGGAACATTTTTATCTTTTTCAATTTGATCTTGTTCTGCTTTGAGTATTTCTGCTTTTTCTAGTTCAGCCTTATCATCAAGCCTTTCTAAAATTTCATCTGCTGATTCTCTATCAACAATAGTTTCATACATTCAGGCAAAAGGACTTCTGCTGATGATTTCTTTTCTTTCTTCAGCAGTAAGAGGTCACATTCTAGATTCAGGTGGTCTAATAAGGGTCTTTTCTACTACTTGAGGCCTTCATTTTTCATCAAGACAACTTACTAATCAAACTCATACTGACATTTCTGTAAGTGCCTCTTTTATATCAAACTGTTCATTTTGTCTAAAAGTTTCAGCTACTGTTTTAATTGCTTTTTGATCTTTTGGAGTAAAAGCACGAAGAGCATGTTGAACTCTGTTTCAAAGTTGGCTTCTTACAGTTTCAGGAATATCAGTTGGATTTTGAGTTACAAAATAGATTCATACTCATTTACTTCTAATAAGCCTTACTACTTGTTCTATTTTTTCTACTAGAATTTTTGGAGCGTCTCTAAAGAGAAGATGAGCTTCATCAAAGAAAAATACAAGTTTTGGTTTATCTAAATCTCATACTTCTGGAAGTTGTTCAAATAGTTCTGAAATTAACCATAAAAGAAATGTAGAATACAATCTTCAATCTGCAATAAGTTTACTAGCATCCATAATACTTACTACTCAATTTCATGAAAAATCTCTTTTCATAATATCCTCTAATTTCAAAGCTGGTTCTCCAAAAAATACATCTCAACCTGCTCATCTAAGAACTAATATATCTCTTCTAATAGCTCACACTGATGAAGTCGAAATATTTCAATAATCTTTTCTTAGCTCTTTTGAATTCTCATCCATATAAGAAACAACTGCTTCTAAATCGTCTAAATCTAGAATGAGCCATCCATTATCATCAGCAATTTTAAATGCAATATGAATAAGTGCATCTTGTGTATCACTTAGATCCATTAATCTAGATAAAAGAAGTGGTCACATTTCACTGACTGTTGTTCTAATTGGATGACCTTTTTCTCAATACAAATCCCAAAATATAGTTGGAAATCATTTTGGTGACCAATCATCAATTCAAATGTGATCTAGTCTTTCTTGGACTTTAGGATGATCTTTTCACTTGTAAGCAATTCAAGCTAAATCTCCTTTTACATCACTTGCAAAAACAGGTACTCACGCTTTTGAGAATTGTTCAGCTAAAATTTGAAGAGTTACAGTTTTCCCTGTACCAGTTGCTCCTGCAATTACTCAGTGTCTATTTGCTCTTTTTAGAAATAAGTCTACATCTTCTCCCTTAGATAAAATATCTCCTCATATAAGAAGTGTATTTTCTTTTTCTTCAGTTTTTTTATTTTCTTCAGGCATTTACAATATATTTAGAAATTAATTTAATAAATTATATAAAAATCTTGTTATAAAGCAAAAAAAGGTCACAATATTGACCTAAAATGTATGATGTGATACAATTTCTTATATGAAAATACTTTTCTTATTAATTTTTTAATACACTATAAATGAATGCAGAAATAAAATATATAGATAAAATTCTTAATGCTGCATGAATAAATAAAGAAACCTTGATGACAGAATGAACTGCAAGAGAAGTGACTAAAATATTAGAATCACTTTGATATGATTCACTAGAGCTTTTAAAAGATGAAACAATTATTGACCGAGATAGAAGGAGATGACTACATAACTGAGATCCAAGAGATGTACATCATAAATTATTACTGCGCATAAATGGAGCTCAGAGTCATATTAGGAATTTACTAAGACTTCAGTAACTATATTTTTTTTATAAAATCTTTCTTAGAAAGGTTTTTATTTTTCTCAAAAAATTCTTCAAATTTATCTCATCATTCTTCTTCAACTAATATAATGTATTTATTATACAGTTTTTCAAAAATCAGTTTCTCTGCAAAAGACATGTTATAATAATTCTGATATTTTTCCAGTGATAACATGCTTGTTGTATCTACTTTAGATTTTTCTAAATATTTACTAATTTCTTCTAACAACTTATTATAGTCAATATTCTCTGCTAATAGTTTTTTAGCTTTTATAAAATCAAAGTTTTTTGTCTCTTCTCAAATTTTATCTACAGGAATCTTTAGGATAATTCTTGGGATTTCAAATTTAGTACAAATGAGTTCTACTCAATAACTCTCCATATCCACAAATTTTTCTTCTCAAATATCATCAGGTGAATAAATAATTTTTTCACTGCAAGCAATACTCTCTAAATCAGTAATTTTTATAAAACTTGGAACTATAAGTTCTTTGTTATTTGCTAGATTTTTTATTCTTCAGATTTGAATAGATTTTTGATATTTTTCAGAATATCCACATACTCAAATATTAACAATAAAATTATATTTTTGATTAAGTAATACTTCTTGTAAATTAATTATTGTTGAATAATTTCAAATTCATAATAATAAAAAATCAGCTTTAATTTTATGATTTTTAAGCTTTTTAATTTCTTGTTTTATAATTTTTAATTCTCAAGATGTTGCTGCTGTAAATAATATTTTTTTCATTTTATAATAATTAGTATGATTGAGAATTTGAATCAATAAAATCTCAAATTGATCTTCAAATTCCAACAATATAATCAATAGATATATAGAGTATAGTAAGTATAAATTCTTTAATACCAATAAATTTTTTAAAAAAACTATTCTTTAAATAGATGAAAAAATTGTTAGATTGTTTCTCACTTAGTGTATTCTCTCAAGACTCAATAATTGGAAAAGCATTTGATATATTAATGAGATCCTCGGACATTCTAGAAGCCACAAGAATAGAATCATCTATAGTATTTTTAACTTGACTATAGTTATACCAATTAATATCATCCTTAAATTGTTTTTGCTTACTTCTATAAGTGAAAATTAGGTTTGTTTTAGTATTAATACTTTTCTTAAAAGTATTAATATGGAAATTGTTCATGCTAATTATCATATTTTTTTGATTAGCAATTGTTTCTGATGAAATCTCAATAACTTTATTTCAAATTTTTCATATTTCTTCTTTATTTTCTTGTGTTCAATGGATAAGAAGCAAAAATTTGTTCAATAAATAGAAATTGTATTCTCTAATAACATTATAGATATCTTTTAATCTATAATGAGTAGAATTTTCAACTCAAACATATGAAAAACCTGACCTTTTTAAAGATCTACGGACATTATTTATATTATAGAATTCAGAAATTCAAATCACTCAAACATTTGGAAAATTTCAATTGAGTTTATTTATGTTAAAAGCATTATTTGAAACATCTTGAAAAGTAATATTTTCAAAATCAAAAATTACATCTTCAGTACTAACTCATTTATTTAGTATATAATTTTTAATATTTGACTGTTCAGACTCTCATAAATTATCACCAAGAATGTTAATAATTATTTTTTCAATTTTTCAATCATTAAATAACGAAATCGCTAAATCAATTTTTTTTAATTCATTTTCTAAAATAACATAATTTTTACTATTTATACTACTATAAACAATAGCAAATTTAGCTTTATTATGAATTCATGTTGAAGTTCAAATTATTCAATCATAAGTAAATAAAATTAATCCAACCATGTATATAGCAAAAAAAACCTTAATAATTTTTATAGATATATCAAGAAAAATATTACCAACATTTGATTCTCTGATTCACATTGAAATGAAAACAAGAAATATTAAATATAATATACATTATATTTAATTAAAGTCAATTACTTCTTACTTATTATATTTTAATCTTCACTCAATTTATTAATGACTTTTTCTAAAATTATCTTCAAAACAGAACTATCAACATTAATTTCATCTGTGACTCACATAAAAGTATATTTAATATAAGCAGGAACTTCTCTTATTAGTGAATATATATCTCTAAATTCAAAAAAATCAGGACTAGCACTTCACACATATTTAAATCATGATTTTTTTAATGAAAGTTTTACTCTAGATATATGAAAGAATTGACTCACTCAAATTACACCAACATTTGGATAATTTCATCTCAATTGATTAATTTTATAAGCATTTATTGAAGTGTTCATTGTAGTATTTCCTTCTGAATCAACAATAATCCAGGGAATTTTTACTCACCTATCTAATAAATATTTCCTCATAACTATAGATTCATCAAATCCTGTTTCTCACATTCATCAACTCACTATAATTCTTTCAACCTTCTTATTATTAATTAAATCAAGAGCAGCATCTAATCTGGCTTTCAATCTTAATGAAGGCTGGCCATTTTCCTCAACCCTACTTCAGTATACAATTGCATACATGGGAGTTTTTCAATTTGAAGGTTCTGATGAGATAAATCAATCTAAAGAAATAAGTGCCATTGCCATACAATACAAAACTATAAAAAACTTGAAAATTTTAATTAAAATATCATTAGTTATACTATATGCATTTGATTTAAAAATACTCATAATTTTTTAATATATAATAATAGTGTTCTCTTTTCTCATTTTTAGTTCCTTGATTTCTTTAACTGTTTTATTATTTTTTCAATTAATGAATTTTATAATATCTCATATATTTGCCTCACTCAGACCAATAGTAGATCATCCGTTTGATACATGAAAAATATTTCTAATTATCTCTTTTTGCAATAAAACTGTTTTTTTATTAAAGTCTTCTATATAAAAATATCAGTTTATTTCAAGAGTATTAATTTTATACTTTCAACTATTAAAAATTTGAATCCCTTGTTCTTTGATAAATTCTTCAACTTCTCTATCTAAATGCTGCTTCACTTCTTGAAAATAACTAATAGTATTTTTAATATTATTTTTATAACTAGAATTTATTTCTTCAAATTTTGGAATAATATTATTTCTTAAGTTATTTCTAGTATAGATAGATTCTGCATTACTTGAATCTATAAAATATTTTAAATTATTTGTGTCTAAGTATTCTAAAATTTCATTTTTTTCTAAATCTAGAAGTGGTCTCAAAATAGCACCAGAACATTCTGTCATATTAATCAGTCCTGTTAATTTAGATCATCTAGCTAAGTTAAAAAAGAAAGTTTCAATTTTATCATCAAGATGATGACCCAGAATCACTTTATTTGATTTATGAATATCAAGTATTGCATCAAAAAACTGATACCTTTTCTCTCTTGCTAATTCCTCAAAGCTTTTACTAGGATAGAGTTTCTGGATCTTCTCAAAATCACAACTTGCGACTTCCACCTGAAATCATTCTTTTTTTCACAACTCTTCTAAAAACTTTTCCTCATCATCTGTTTCTGGCCTTGTCCCATGATTAAAGTAACACACCACTAAGTTCTTTCTAAATTCTGTCTCCAAAATTTTATACAATAAAAACATTGAATCTGGTCCAGCTGAACATGCTAAAACCACAGTTTCATCTTTTTCATAATATTTTTCCAAAAATGTTTGAATGTTTATCATATATTTATTTTTTTTGTGATAAATATTGCCTTACTCAATCAGCAAGTCAATCTGAAAAATGTTTATCAACATCAAGTTTTTTTAAATCTACCCACATATATTCATCATGTTCATTACTTAATTGTATGTCTCAATTAATAAACTCAGCTTCATAGAAATTAAAAAAAATGTACTCATCCCAATTAAATTTTTCAGTCGGTTGGCAATATGTTCTTCAATTAGCAATTGGATATTTGGAAATATTTATTTTAATATCTCATACTTCTTCCTTTATCTCTCTTTTCAGTATAGAAATTAAATCAACATCAAATTCTTTTTTTTCAATTCTTCCTCAAGGAAAATCATAACATCCTGGATGTGAATATCCTTGAGGTAATTTCATAACTAAAATTTTACCATCATTTCTTTTTAAAATTACTTTTAATGAAATTGAATATTGTTGTATATCTTTATCCATACTATTTTAAAATTAATTATTATAATTCAATTATACTGACCTTTTTTAATTTTCAATCTTTCATAAACACAATATCCTCTAAACGAACTCAAAATTTTCATGGGAGATAAATTCAAGGTTCTATAGTGAAAACCATTCAGTTTTCTAAAACATTATCTTTGTTCTTTGATATATATGGAAGCTCATGAACATCTAGTCAGATTCAGTGACCAGTTGAATGGATAAAGAAATCTCAATAACCTGCTAGCTCAATGTAATCCCTAGCAAAAGCGTCAACATCTGCTCAGGTCATTCAAGAAATAGTTTTTTCAAAAGCAATTTCATGTGCATGTTTCACTATGTTGTATACTTTTGTAAATTCCTCTTGTGTCACTTCTTCATTATTTTCAGAAACTGACTCACGGCTCATGAGTAAGTCTGGTGTATTTACCCAAAAAGTTCTGGTAAAGTCACTACAGTATCACTTATAAAGTGCTCACATATCAATAAGAAGTACTCAACTTCTAATTACTGTTTCTCAAGCGCTGTGATGAGGAATTGCAGAATTAGGACCAAATCAGACAATGGCATCAAAGCTTTCTCAACTTCAACCAAATTCCATAATTTTAGAAATAATTATTGATCTCACTGCTAATTCAGTTTTTCAAAATAATTCTCACTTCATATTTAATTCTGTAATATAATTGTAAACATTATCAATAATATCAATTGCTTTTGTGAGTTTAGAAATCTCATGAGAGTTTTTAGTTATTCTTGTACCAGCAAAAATATTATCGACTATATTAATTTTTGTATCTTTGAGTAGAAAATTTTTCTGTAATGCTTTATAGTATTTTAATGCAATATTATTGCTCAGGTTAATTTCTTTTTTAGAATCAAGTTTTGATGCTAGTAATTCTATAAAATCAGTTTTAATTTGAACATATTCAATTAAAAAATTATGATTTCAAAGTTTTTCTCTCAGACTCAATTCATCTATAGTTTTAGTGTTTTCAAAATATCTTCCATCCAGAAAAATACTTATTTTACTTTTTCAAATAATCATAGCCCCTAGGCTTGGCTGAAATCATAGTAAGTATTCAAAGTTTTTATCTGTAGCTGCAAAATCTGAATCTGTAATTAATAGTGTTTTCATAGTCTTTGGTCATCTTTAGTTAATATCATATATTTTTCACTGAAACAAGTTGAGTTGATTTTTTCAATATATTCAAATAAAATATTGTAGGTCAAACTATATCTTTCAAAAAGACCCTTTTCATTTAGAAGACGTTTATCAAAAGTACTAAGGTCATTTTCTTGTCTTTCATTAAGCCTACTTATCATCTGGTCAATTGATATGATTTTTAGAATAAATATGCCTCATTTATTATGATTAATAAAATCATGTAGATAATCTACATATATTCAATCTATTTCCTGCCTTATATTATTTATATATGATTCATTATCAATATTAATATAATCATCTTGGTCACACAAAAATTTATGTGAGAGTTTATATGCAATTAAATCTATTGTACATCTGTCAAAAAAAATTAAATCATTTATACATTTAGCAGTTACATCTTTTTCTAAAGAAACGTATTTATTTAAATCAAATGATCATTCACGTAGAACATTCAATCCTGTGGATTCTACACTTCTTCATTCTGCTTCATTTCTCTCAATAAATGTAGTTTTACCAGATCAATCAACTCAAGATACAAAATATATTAGTGGCCTCATATTAATAATGTTATAATATAAAACTGTCTTAGAGTTCTTCAATTCAATTAAGTGTATCATTTATATCTCAGAAAGAAAATCATTTTCAAACTAATTTTTGCATAATTTTCTGTTTCTCTGCAAAATTCAGTGTAAGTATAACTTCTTTAAGTTCATCAGAAGTATGCAAAATAGGCATTTTAAGGACTTTTAATAGCTCATTATGTATATTCTCTCCTTCTCACTCAGTGAATAGTTCTGCAAGGACACTATCAACTATTGGTTCATCAAGTTTTCTATCTACAAATTTATTTCTAATATAGTTTTTTGATTTATTTTTCTTCTTTAAATTTAATACTTGCTTATAGAGCTTTTCTATATTTATTAAACTGGTATTATCACTATCAAATTCAGTTCTAAGAATTTCTTCAAATTCTTCTTTTACGAACATTTTTTCATTCAACTTTTGTACTATGTAATAATAGTTTTTTCATCTCGTAATATAGCTTCAAATCTTTGAACTAATAATTTCTTTTTCTGCTAAAACACTTTCTAGTTTTACATTAATAATATAATCAATGTCATCTTCAAATATTCATCCATACTTTTGTCATTTTTCTGACTGTGGTCAAAACTTTTGTGTCAGTTTTTGCCTCATTTTATTAATACTAGGAAAGTACTTCAAATAATACCAAATAGTATAGTTGATAATTTTTTGGGATATTTCTTTTTTTTCTGACAATATTTTATTTTATTAAAAATAAGTGTTTACTGTAAAGTGTTTATAATATTAGTTTAGCATAACTTTTTTATACTTCATTAATTACTTCAAATCACTTATAACTTCATACAATGGCAAGTCAGTAAACCTTATGAGCTAAATTCTTTTCTTTAATTTTCTTTGCTGTTTCATTAAGAGTTGCTCAGCTTCAAACAGCATCATCAATAAGCAAAATATTTTTTCATTTGAATTTATTATCTCAAATAAAGATAGTCTGACTAGCATTTATAATTCTATCAGATTTTTTATTCAGTGATTTTTGAGGTACTGGTTTATCTTTAAATATTTTTAGGAGTTTCAATTCTTTTAGATCAAAATTTAGTCACTTTTTCAGTTCATCCATTAGTTGTATTTTTCTATCAATAGAAGGGGGAATAAATGCAAAACTATCAATATCATACTTATCTATAAGTTTGTACACATTTCCTGAAATAATCTCTAGAACATTGTGAGCCAGTTCTTTATTATTGGTTTGTTTTGCATAGAGCATAAGATTTCACAGAAGCGTTTTTCAATACTTTTCAATAGAATAAAAATCAAGATAAAATATTTTATCAAGAAACACTTCATCAAAAGTTTGCTGCATTTTTGCCATACCATCAATAAACCCATCTTTATCCTTATATCAGCCATATTTCTTAAGAGTCTTTTTATATGTTTCAATTTCTTTATCAGCGGATAGGTTCCTCTTTTCACACCATCTAATAAATCATTCCATTCAATATTTCACTTCCCCATTTGCTCCAAAATCAACAAAGTTCTCTTTGAGAATTTCTCTATTTTTTTGAATATCATCTCAGTCCCCTACTGTCCCCATCAGTGGAATTCACACTGTTGTATTAGGAAAATAATACACTTTAGGTGGTGTTCCTACTTTATAAATTCTATCTTCAGTAAAAAGTTTATTGAGATGCTTATGGATAACTTGTTTAGAAATTCAAAATTCCTCAACAATATCCTTTACTGCTACTGGTGAGTATTCATTAATATATCAGAATATTTTCTCTCTTGTATCTGTTTTCATGCTTGTATATTTATAGTTGACTGTTGACTATCAATAGTCAACTATAAATAATAGTACTATATTTCTAAAGAAAATCAAAAAATAATATAAAAAAGATTTGACAAATCTTAGTTATGAAATATATTTCATAATGATTACTTCTAATAATTAAAACCATGGCAAGACCCTGTAAAATAAGAAAAGTGGATAAAACCCTATCTTTTACGTGTTTTAAACCTGTATGAGGAGATGATAATTTGTTACAAAAAGTAGAAATTGAACCATGTGAACTACAGGCAATTAAGCTTTCTTGTAGTGATAATCTCTCACAAGTAGAAGCAGCTAAACAAATGGAAATCTCTGCTTCAACATTCAATAGGGTTCTAAAATGAGCACAAAAAAAGATTGCTGATGCTTTAATTAACTGAAAAGCTATCAAAGTTGTTGAATAAAAAATACTTTAAATAAATAATATACTCACTATGAAAGCAAAAAACTACTCTCCATTATACTTCTTAGCAGCTCTTGGAGCTGGATGAACAAGTGTTATGTTTTTTATGTATCTTATGTTTATGACAAAACATCCAGATACTCCTATCCCAACTTTTGAAAGTATTTTTTCTCAATTTAGCTCTGGAGATATGTTTATACAAGCAGTAATTATATTTGCAGTAGCTTGAATTATCTTCTTTGCAGTAAAGCATTTTCAATTACTTATTTGGAATCTAAAGAACTTCTCAAAGTTTAAACAAACATCTGAGTTTATAGAACTAAAAAAATGAAACAAAGAAGTTCAACTTATGACTCTTCCACTTACTCTAGCCATGAGTGTAAATGTATTATTTATTATTTGAGCTGTGTTTGTCCCTAATTTGTGGTCAGTTGTTGAATATCTATTCCCATTTGCTCTAGTAGCATTTTGAGCTATTTGAATCCTCGCACTAAAACTTTTTGGAGATTATATGACAAGACTTCTTACTACATCATCTTTTGATTTTGTACAAAACAATAACCTTGGACAAATGATTGCAATATTTGCATTCACTATGGTTTGAGTATGATTTGCAGCTTCTGCAGCTATGAGTCACAATGAAGTTACTGCAGTACTTGGAATAGTTTTTTCAATATTTTTCTCAGTAATTGCTCTATTTTTTGGAACTATAAAAGTAATACTCTGATTTAAATCAATACTAAAAAACTGAATTAATACAGAGATGTCTCCTACTCTTTGGATTATGATCCCAATTCTTACACTTCTAGGAATTACGTATGTAAGACAAAGTCATTGATTTGATCATCATTTAAATATTACAACTGAACCTGGAACTTATTTTGTTTTTACAACTGTAATTATATCTCTTCAAGCTATCTTTGGTTTTATTGGATACAAGGTTATGAAAGCTAACAATTATTTCAAAGATTATATTCACTGAGATAAAAAATCTGCTTGAAGCTACGCTTTAATCTGTCCATGAGTTGCTCTTGTAGTGTTTGGATTTTTCTTCCTCCACCTAGGTTTAGTAAAAACTTGATTAGTAGATAAATTCTGAATTGCTTATTTTGTACTACTTGCACCTCTTGTATATTTACAATTCAAAACAATCCTCACAATGTGGAGATTAAACAAAAAAATGTTCTAAAAAATACTAATTTTATACTAAAAATAATTAACAAAAATGACAAATAAAAAAACAATTCTTATAGATGTAAGAGAACCAGATGAATATGCAAAAGAGCATATAGAATGAGCTATTAATATACCAATGTCGACTATTCACTTTGGATGAAAAGAAAAATTTAAGCCTTTTGAGGACCACCAAATTATTGTTCTCTGTGAAAGCTGAAATAGAGCAGCAATGTCTAAAAAAATCATAGAAAATGACTGTAAATGTGATGTAAGAGTTTATGAATGAGGTCTTATCTGATGGAAAGAAGAATGAAAAGAAACTTTTTGAAACAAATGATATAACATTCCTGTAATGAGGCAAGTTCAGATAGCTATCTGAGTATTATCACTGATTTTTGGGCTCCTAGCATATTTTGTTCATCCTAGCTTTGTCTTTGGGAATATAGGACTCTGAGCATGACTTACTTTTGCTGGTATTACATGAAACTGTATGCTTGCAATGCTTATTGCAAAACTCCCCTTTAACAATAAATAATATTTAATCAAAAAAATATGATATTTAAACAACTAATAGATACTGAAACTAGTACCTATACATACCTCCTAGCTGATGAAAATAGCAAAGAGGCTATAATTATAGATCCCGTAGTTGAACAAGTAGAGAGAGACACTCAGTTAATTAATGAACTGTGACTGACTCTGAAGTATATTCTTGATACTCATGTTCATGCTGATCACGTTACTTGAAGTGGCGAACTCAGAAAAATTTTTCCAGAAGCTCAAATTGCAGTATGAAAAGAAAATAAACTTAAATGTGCTGACATTCTACTCCAAGATAAACAAGAACTTTCTTTCTGAGAATATAAAATCACCACTCTTGAGACACCAGGACATACAGCTTGATGTGTAAGTTATGTTTCTGAGGATATGGTATTTACATGAGATCTACTGCTGATAAAAGCAGCAGGAAGAACAGATTTTCAATCAGGTTCTAATGAAAAAATGTACCAAAATATTCAAGAAAGAATTTATACTCTCCCAGATGATACTACTATTTATCCAGCTCATGATTATAATGGTTTTACCAGTTCAACAGTTGGACAAGAAAAGAAAAATAATCCTCTGATAAATGAAGCTACATCTCTAGAAGATTTTAGTGAATCAATGGATAATTTAGATTTGGCTTATCCTAAAAAAATTGATGTATCTCTTCCAGCTAACAAGCTCTGTTGAGAATAATAAAAAAAGAAACAATAATTGTTTCTTTTTTTTAGTCTTGTTTTTTTACAACTTTTATCACTTTATCTTTAGCAAATTTCTCTCACTCTTCTTCTCATCAAGTAAACTTTTGTTTCATCTCTGTTGCTGCATCCATTCACCTATCAACTAGAATACTCTTCCCTATCCACATCATTATAGGAATACATATCCAGACAAAAATAACATTTCAAATTATAAGAGTCACAAAGTATACAAGTCCATTCAGAAAATAGAATAGTACAATATTAAAAGCAATAAATAGTAAAATAAATACCCACAGTATTTTTTTAATATTTCACAGAATATCAGTAAGATTTAGTGATTTTGGAATATGGTCTTGTATGTTTTTTGGTATGTTTTTCATAGTTTTTATTGTAATTCATTTTGAGCTTCTATAGTGTTATTCATAGTATCAACAACGCTTTGAGCATCAGTAATTGATCATTCAAGTGTATCAGTATAATCAGAAACTATTTCTATTGATTCTTCAATTACTCAAACATCTTCATTAGTTGAATCACAAGAAGAAAATACAGATATAAACAATAGGAAAACAAATATCTTTTTCATTAAAAATAGTATTATTAATATGGAAGTGTCACATTTGATTTATTTAATAATACCTTTGTATAATCATCTTTATCAGCTAAAAGTCATTCAGTTTCCGCTATAGCTAATTGGATTGTAGAAACACCTGTCATATCAGTTTCAAACGTCAAAGTTTTTGAATCTCTAGCAACTTTTGTAATAACAAAAGTATCTCATGAGTTAGTTACTATAGTATCTTTTGATTTAAATTTATTAGAATAATTTGTTCAGAGTGTTACAACATTCATTGAAACTGACTCAAGTGGAATTATATCAACTCATCTTCAAAAATAATTTCCCTTAATATATGATTCTGAGTCATTATCTATTTCAAGTGTACTAGCAATTTCAAATCTTCATCAATAAGTTGTAGTTGCTCAAATTCTATATTCATTAATTCAATCTGGATCCTGAAATTTAGATTTTATTATCTTTAGTGCTGTATAGTTAAGTATTCATGCATCATATGAATCTGAGTTGGAGGGTTTTCATCAAACATTAATAAATCATTCAGAGAGTTTATTTTCATCATTTCATCAAACAAAAGCTAAAGGTAATATTCATTCAGCTTCTTTCACTAGTATTAAATTTGAAATATTACTTAAATCTAATGTTCTTTTAGAATTTCTAGAATCTACTCAATATTGTTGATATCACATGAAACCAATTGTTCATAAAATTGCTAAGATAGTAATTACAACTATGAGTTCTACTAAAGTAAATGCTTTTTTTTCTACAATCATATTTATAAAAATTATTTTATAATAAACTCTTCCTCACAACCTCTCATACATCTGGAGACAGCTTCTCTCAATTGATTCTCTCAAGTTGTTTCCTTAATAATTCAGCTCTAGTCGGTTCCAAAATTTTCCAATTCATCATAGATTTAACTAGGCGTGAAGCTATCATTGGATTAAGTATATTCAATTCTATAACTTTGTCCGCAATAAATTCATATCATGCTCAATCTTCACTATGAAAATGATAAGGATTTAAATTTGCAAATGCATTAAAAATACTTCTAACCTTATTTGGATTAGTAATTTCAAAAAGCTCATGATTCACTAAGTTTTTAATTTCTTGAAGCATTCATTTAAGCGGTGAAGTTGATTGTAGAGAAAACCATTTATCCATAACATTAGCATCATCTTTCCATTTATCATGAAATTCTGAAAGTGCTTGTTTACGAATATCATTATTAACTAATACTATTGCTTGAAGTGCTCACATTTCATTTGTCATATTTGTAGCTTTTGTGAATTGATCATAAGCAAGTGAATTTTGATCAGATGAAATGGTAATATACTTAAGACACAAGTTTTTTAGTTTTCTATTTCATACTGACACTGTACTAATGTTATAATCTTCTGAAATATCTTCTGATAACAACAGATCTTCATAAGTCTTTGTGAATTCTGACTCAAAATTTTGGGCAATCTCTTTCTCAAAATCTCTCCTTATTTCATGAATAAGCTGAGGATTAACATTCTCTCATATTAAATTCATTAATTCTGATTCAGTTGGGAGAACTAGACTTTCTCATTTAAAAGAGTTATCTAGAGTATCATTATTTAAAATACTTCCAAATGCATTTAGTAATTTTTCTTTATATTCAGATGTTCCTGTTTTTATAAGTTCAAGTAATACTTCTTTGGAAAAATTTTGAAGAGCTTCAAATCTATTAAAATCATCAGTTTCATTTTTAACTAAGAATAAGTATTCAGAGCTTGAATAAGCATAATTAAGTTTAACTGGAGCAGAAAACCCCCTAAGTAAAGAAGGTAGTAATTTAGTATCTACATTATTAATTTCCAATTTTTCTTCATCTTCTTGTAGTACAAATAATTTTTCTCAACTTGATTCTCAAGTTTCTTTATTAAATAAACTATATTTAATAGGTATAAGAAAAGGCCTCTTCTTTCATGCTGGAGTTTCTGGTGTATCAGGAGTATGTTGTCTAAAAAATAAAGTGTATTTTTTAGTTACTTCATCATAATCAGAAACAACATCAACTATTGGTGTTCAAGCTTGATTATACCAGTTTTGCATTTGGTTAAGACTAATCCATTTTTCTTCAAGATAATCTTCATTAGCATCTCTCATAGCTGCTAAAAAATCCTCTGTAGTAACTGCTTCTCCGTCATGTCTATCAAAGTATAAATCCATTCATTTTCTAAATCATTCTCTTCAAAGTATTGATTCATATATTCCTATAACTTCTGATCATTTTTCATAGACAGTAAAAGTATAGAAATTTGAAATTTCTTCAAAACTAGCTGGCCTAATTGAATGAGCCATAGGACTAGCATCTTCACTAAATTGGTAATTTCTTAGTGCTTTCACACTTTCTATTCTAGCAACACTTCTTGAATGCATATCTGAGGTAAATTCATGATCTCTGTATACAGTTAGTCATTCTTTTAGACTAAGTTGAAACCAATCTCTACATGTCACTCTATCCCCTGTCCAGTTATGAAAGTACTCATGAGCAATAACTTTTTCAACCCGGATAAAGTCTCTGTCAGTTGCAGTATCAGGTGTTGCAAAAATACAAGCAGAATTAAAAATATTAAGTCATTTATTCTCCATAGCACCAGAGTTAAAATCATCAACAGCTACTATCATAAAAATATCAAGGTCATATTCTAATCAGTATCTCTCTTCATCCCATGTCATAGATTTTTTTAATGATTCCATTGCAAAAGGACACTTGTGAAGGTTATGAGATTCAGTAAAAATTCTGAGAACTACTTCTTTTCCACTCATAGTTGTAAAACTATCTTCTATATATTCTAAGTTTCATGCAACTAAAGCAAAAAGATAACATGGTTTTTTGAATGGATCTTTCCAAACAGCAAAATGTCTCCCATTTTCTAAATCACCTTCATCAACCTTATTTCAATTAGAAAGAAGTACTGGATATAATTCCTTATCTCCTGTTATTCTTACTATAAACATAGTCATAACATCAGGTCTATCTTGAAAATATGTCATTCTTCTGAAACCATGAGTTTCACATTGAGTACAAAATTTCCCTTGTGATTTATATAATCCCTCAAGAGTTGTATTAGTTTCTGGATGAATTTTTGTTACAATTTCTAAAGTAAATTCACTTGGTAAGTTTTTTAAAATTAGAATATGTTCTTCTAACTTATAATCATCTTCAGATAATTCTTTGCTATCTAAGAATATATTTACTAGTTGTACATCTTCTCAATTAAGTAATAATTCTTTTTGTCAAGAATGATTAATATTTTCATAGTATTTCGCACTTGTTGTAACAAGTGTTTCATCTTCATATAAATCAAAATTCAAATCATATGATTCCACTTGATAAGCTGGAACTTCATAATCTTTTAAATAAACAACTTTATCATTTTTTTCTCACATCTCCCTCTAAAAATAAACAAAATAAAATACTGAAGTAAGTATATAAACTTCCTTCAATATTTCAATAGGCTTTTCAATTTATTTAAACATGTAATCTTTTACTAATTTCTTGTCTTCTAAGAGAGTGTATTAATTCAAGAGCTTTATTTAAAATATCCATACTTCTATCTTGATGACTATTATCTATAGTTGAAGTTTCAATATTTTCTTCCATAATATTTTCTATTTTTTGGGCATTTTTACTAAGTCTAGTTTTGATAACCCTATTTGTGTGAATAATATATTTAGTCCCAGAAGTGGCTTTAATTCTGTAACCAAGAGATATAATTACTCCTAATCTAAAGAACTCAGTAATTTTTTTCTTCCCACCAATTTGAAATCTTTCTCTATTTTCTTTTTTAGAAAATATTCAATCAGAAAATATTTTCATAAGTTCATAATCAAGTCTCTCTTCAGTTATTTCAAAGAGTGAACAAATATCTATTTTAGAAAGCCATAAAGATTTTTTTGTAAAGATTACATTTAAATCTTGGTCCAAATATTTAGAGCTAAATACTTCAATGTCGTTTGCATGTTTTGTGTTCATGTGTGTAGTTTTATATAAGTAATATATACACACTATATTTATTTTATATACCTTTGCAAGTTTTTTATATACTTTTTATTACTTTTATATATACATTGGCTTTAAATAAAAAAGAAAAGACCCCTCTCTAAATTTCTTTAGTGAGCGGTCTTGGTTCAGATTTACATAAGAATTATAACTACATAGAAGCTACAGCTAGCAATCCAATTGCAAGTATAGTAACTGGCACCATTAATTCTTTAATTGTAAATCCTTTCTGTCGTCTATAATTTTTCATAGATAACTCCTTTGCAAATAGCTTAATTGCTAAATTGCCTATTTTTTATATAGATATAAAAGAT
>CALLPO010000050.1 GCA_938015605.1 uncultured Candidatus Altimarinota bacterium
TTTAGCATATGTGGAATGTCTAATAAAATAAAATTATCCAATCAGTGCTTTTCTGGTTCAAATTCATATCCAGGCCTAGGAAGAAAAATTTTTTTAAGTTGTTTTTCAATAAATTTGTTTTCATTTCATGACCAAGTAGGCATTCATTCTGCTATGTCACTTCAATAAACAAAGTATGGAGAGAATCAGATTTTGCCTCTAAAATATGCTTCTTCTTGCATGGTTGTTGTATGTCCTCAATTATTTCATTCAAGAAAATGAGTATCAAGTTCATTATGTATTCACATATCTTGCAAAATTTGAGAATAAATCTTCATCATTTCATATCTACTTTGGACAGAGGTAGATTGTCTTTTATCTTCTCTTTCTCAAGAGGGTGATAAAATAAAATTAGTTATATTTGTTTGATTTTTTACTTCTTCAGCAATTTGTACATGTGCAAGAGTTGGTGGATTAAAACTTCCACCAAGCACAGCTATATTTTCCATTATAATTAAGATTATGAAGTAAAACCTTGCTCCCAGAGGACTTTATTATCCCATTGCTCTAGGTAATTTTCTAGTATCAAAAACTCAACCTCTTTTTTTGATTTTTTTATTTCAAGTGAAACATTTGTTCATACAAGTATTTGATTGCCATCAGCATTTATTCAAACACTGTTTTTTCTTCCAGAGTTTTCTATAGTTAAAATCTTAGATCAATCAATTACTTTAGAAGACTGTGGAGTTAAACTTCATTTAGGAGTTACAATAAGGTGTGTTGAAGTATGTGGGAGCATTGGTCAAGCATATGATTTATTGTGCCCAGTTGATCCTGCAGGTGTACTTATTATTACTCAATCTCACTTTATATTTGTTTCTTGATTATTTTCTAGAGCTATATCAATGTCCACTACTTTTCAGTTAGGGGAGTATATATTTACATCATTAAGTGCAGTTCAAATGAGTTCATCATTTTCAATTATTTCTAGAAGTGGATATTGTCTAGAAGTGTAATTATTTTCCTTTTGTAAATATTCTTTGTCATTGAGTAAAAATCATTTACTTCCAAAATTAATTCAGAGAAAAGGGAGACTTTTATCATAATTTTCCTTAACTGCTCTGAGCATTGTTCAATCTCCGCCAAGAACTAAAACAACTTTTTGCTGAATATTTTCTAAAAAATTCTCTAAGTTTTTCTTTTGAAGAAAATTTAATAATTCAGGTTTTGATTCTAAATCATATCCATCGAAACAGATTATATTATTATCTACTTGTTGTGTTATCATAGTAAATATATGTTATAAAAATATTATTCTGTGATTTTAAAAACTGGAGGCATGACCATTTTATGTGCATTCTCTTCATGTCTTTTTGAATAGATTTCCATAACTTCTTGTGCTCTTCATTCAAAATCTTTAATCCTTTTTCATTTATCATACTCAACCATTGCCCATTCAAGTTCATCATATGTAGATCAAATTTGATCTTCATCTGTAGCCCCATTTGGATGTAATCAATCAGTTGGTCTTGCTTCTAAAATATCACTATTAATTCATAATTGAGCTCAAAGTTTATAGACCTCAGATTTATATAATTCTCCAATTGGACTCAAGTCAACAGCTCAATCTCAGTACTTTGTAAAGAATCAGATTCAGTAGTCTTCGACTTTATTTCCTGTTCAGACAACAAGGGAGTTCTTTCTATTACCTGTTGAATAAAGTTGTGCTGCTCTGAGTCTTGATCTGAGGTTTACATTTGCTAAGTATTCATTATCTTCACTTGTTCAATCATATTGTGAAGCTAGCATAGATTCATATGCATCTGTTAAATCTACTATTTGAGAACTTACATTAGAGAAATTTTCTTGTAACCACTCAATATGTTCTCTAGCTCTTGATACTTCATCAGAATTTTGATGAATAGGGAGTTCTAAAACAGTTAACGCTTTTCAACTCATTGCAGAAAGCGTTGAGACCACTGCAGAATCTACTCATCCTGAAACTCACATTACTAATCATTCAACTCCAGCATTTTCAACGCTATCTCAGAGCCATTTACTCATTTGTTGTGCATTTTTATCATAATCTAAATTTCTATCTGGCATTTGTAAAGTTTCCATAGGTTTTGTATTAAAAATTATTAAGTTACTATGTCTAACAATTCATCTCTAAAATTATCTCTTACAACTATTAATCAATCTTCAGGATTTTTATAATCAAATTCTCATCAATTTCTTGATAAAATATCAGTATCACTTAGTCCATTAATAAATGGAGTTGCTCAAGCTATATCCCAAGTTTTTGCTTTTCATCACCTTATGTATCAATCATAGCTTCATGCTCATGTTTGAACCATTTGCATAGCAACTGATCAATACATTCTGGTAACTCTTATATTCTCATCTTCTGAGAGTTTTTTTTGAATTTTTTCAACTTCTTCTCACCTTCCACTAATGACAACTCTTGTTAGATCAGAATAATTTTCTCTGAGTTGAGGGACATCTTTGCTTTGAAAATATATTTTAGATTCAGAGTCTCATTCATAGAGAATATCTTTCATGAAATCATAAACTATTCCATATTCCAATTTTCATGCTACTTCTACTCAGATACTTATTGTTGTATTAAATTCTCTATTAATAAAACTTTCAGTCCCATCAAGTGGGTCAATAATAAAAGTGATTTCACTTCAATTATCTTCTTCTCCTAGTTCTTCTCATAAGAAATTTACTTTTCAAAACTCTTCTGAAATAAGTAGCTTAGCTTTTTCTTCTATCATTCAGTCTAGCCAGGTTACAAGTTCTTTTCATGATTTTTCTTGTACTTCTAGATTTGAGAAAAGATTAGCTTTTACTATCTTTCAGATCTCATACACTAT
>CALLPO010000051.1 GCA_938015605.1 uncultured Candidatus Altimarinota bacterium
TGTTCCAAGAACAGCTTCAACTAATTCAACTTCTAAATCATAGTGAAGATTAATTCAGTCTCTTACAAGGCCTTTTTCTTGTAGCTTAACTCTAAATTTGAGATAAAGGTCCCCTGATTGTTTTGTTCAAATTCCATCACTACCTTCTCCCTCTAGCTTAATAATCATTCCGTCATCAATTCAAGCAGGAATATCAATCTCTTTTTCAACTCTTGTACTTGTTCTTTTTTGCCCATGACAGATATCACAAACCTTCTGAAAAGATTCTCATGTTCCAGAACACACATCACATGCTCATGTTTGTTGAACAACACCAAACATTGTTTGTTTAGTATATGTTTTGTACCCTGTTCCATTACAATCAGCACAAGATTTTTTTCCACTTCATCACTCTGAATTACATTCTGTACAACCGCTCATTTTATCATAAGAAACTGTGTATTTACCTCATAGAATAGATGTTTCTAAATCTATTGATATAAATTGTTCTAAGTCTTCTCATCTGCGAACTCAAGACTTCTTTTGTCTTGCTTGGCCTCATCAACCAAAAAAATCTGAAAATATATCTCATAAATCTACATCTACTCAACCTCCAAATCATCCTCAAAAACCTCCGTTTCAACCAAATCATCAAGCTCATCCTGTTGATCCAAAAGTATCATACTGTTGTCTTTTTTGTGCATTGCTTAGTGTTTGATAAGCTTCATTTACTTCCTTAAATTTAGCTTCTGCATCTTTATCTCATGCATTTCTATCAGGATGATATTTCATAGCCATTTTTCTATAGGCTTTCTTTATTTCTACTTCTGTTGCTGTCTTCTCTACTTCTAGTACTCAATATAAATCCATTTCTTCAATTTAGGTAATATTTTAATGGCTAGAATATAGCTCAAATATAAAAAAAAGCAAGAATATTTCTCTTACTTTTAGCAATCTCTTATATAGTGTGCTACATATTTTGGAGCATTTTTCTAAACCACAATTTATCTTCAAATAAATATGTTAAATCATAATGTGCTCTTTCAATATTAATTCCTCTATCAATATACCTATTATCTATCTTGCCTTTTTGTAAAACTTTTTCAATTATCTCTATTTTCTCAGCATAATCTCTTCATCTTGTTGGGAACTTAACAGTATCAATCTGTAACGTTTCAAAGAATAAGTAATTATATAAATTAAGACTATCACCTTTTGCATAAAAAGTTCCTAGTTCTAAAGCTTTTAATTTAGCAAAACCTCAAACTGCTTTAGTTTTTTGAGCTAAATACTGCATTCAAGTTTTAATTGATTTCTGTAATTCTTCTGATAGTTTTAATAATTCTATATTCTGAGCATCATTGCAAATACTATTTTCTGAATTATTATCCAAAATATATTTAACTCACTTTATAAATACAAAAATATTGTGATTTCTAATATCAGCAACTGGTTTAAGTGCATCAAAGAATAAATCTACTCTATTTCTATTTAACCAAATAATTCTGAATAGTTCTTTTTCTGATTCTTGATTTTCTCATTCTTTATTTTGAATTAGTTCTGAATTCTCTATTTTTCCTAAAAACTCTCAAACTAATTGAAAAGGATCACTATAAGTATCATCTAATTTATCTACTTTTTGCTTATTATCTAGTGTTTCATCTAAAATTAGTTCTTTAAAATCAGCTCTGAATTTTTTCTTAAAAACTAACTCATTTACAACTACTGTACAAATATCCTTTGCTCAGTATTTATGTTCAGCAAAGCATAGTCAATTATTATATCTACAAAAATCTCCTTCTCCAAATACTTCAAATAATACTTCTGGGAATTCTCTTACTAACTCTTCAATCTCTTTCAGAGTGACTTCTCTAGATAAAATAACTTTATTAATTTTATAATTATCTAAATAGAATTTAATAGCTTCAGAATTATAGGCAGCTAGTATTGTTGATATATTTATCTTCCCCTTGTAATCAATATCTTTTAAATATTCTAAGATAGAAATATTTCCACAAATAATTCCATCAACTCAAATTTCAATGAATTCATCTACCATTTTTTGAATAATAGGGAAAGTCTCATCAGTATAATACCAAGCATTCAAGTTTACAAAAAGCTCAAGTCAATGTCACTGTACTTCCTCAACTATTTCTTTCAAAGTCTCAATATTTGTAATTTGCTCATGCTCAGCAAATCTCCCATTAGGACTCACTTCAAAACCAAACTTGTCACTCCAATAAGGTGGATTATACCCAGTAAAAAACTCTCCTGCACCTGATTCAACAAGACCAGAAATATAGCTTTTTACAGCTTTTTTATTTTTTCAACTAGTTGAAAAACCAAGTCATACAATTTTTTTGAACATATATTTTGTGTTTAATATATCCTCTATTATAAGCAAATAAATAATTATTCAAGAAATAATAAAACAATATTTTATTGTGTTGTCAATAATAAGTATTGACAAATATTTTTTTCTGAATAAAACTAAAATACTAATTAATAATATAAAAATATGACTATTAAAACATTATTAACACATTGAACATTTGTTCTTGCAGCCATCACTCCATTACAACAAGCAACTGCCTCAACTCAAGAAGCTACAATGAAAACTCTAAGACTAGGCTTAGATTGTATACATGATCCTGTAATTGAGGATAGCTCAATTACTGAAGCATGTAAAATGGATGGTTTTAATTTTGAAAACCCGAAAGCTCATTATGACTGAACTGATCTTCACCTTGGGAAAACGGATACTCCAGAAAAATACAAGGCAATAGAACTAGAACAAAGACTTAGAGATACAGCAAACAAAGTTGCTAATCATCAACATTATGGTCATGTAGCATGAAATGTTGGAGAAAATGTAATGGATGACTTAAAACAACAAGCATGAGATTTTACTACAAATTCAAATTGAGTTAAGGTAATGATAAATTGAAATGATATTAGGTATGTCCCTAATTCTATGAACCCCTCTGCTTACAAGTTAACAGATACTATTGAAGAACAAAGCAACCAATTATATACTGATAATGACTAAAAAATAAAAACTTTCAAATTTGAGAGTTTTTATTTTTGTATTTCTTCCAAACTTGGAACAGCAGTCAGATTTCATTTTTTAGTACACTGTAGACCTGCAACCTTATTTGCAAACTCTACAGTTTTTTTTGTCTCCCAATTATTCAAAAGCCCCCAAGCAAAAGCTCATCTAAAAACATCACCAGCTCAATTTGTATCTATTGGAACAATATCTAAAGCTGGAATGACTATTCTCTCTTCTCCATCAAAAATGTAGGTTCAGTTTCATCCATCTGTAATAATAAGAGTTTTTCAAATTTCTTTGTAGAGTAATTCAAGGTTATGCCTCATATTATATTTTTCACTCATATTATCCACTGTTTCTATTGGAAAGATTGCTACTGTTGAATTCTGCATCATATGAGTAATCTTATCATTGTATTCACATGAAGGATCAACTACTATTTGAGTTTCTGGTCTTTTATGCTTCAATACAAAATCAAAAGCAATAGGTTCACTCCTGTCAAAAATAATAATATCTGCTTCTGTAATAAAATGAACAGGTATTTCAGTAATAGGTTCATTTTGAATCTGGTCT
>CALLPO010000052.1 GCA_938015605.1 uncultured Candidatus Altimarinota bacterium
GTCCAGGAGATATAGATATTATCAATTCCAGAAACGTGTCTTAGCTATCAGCTAGGATTATTGTTCACGTTATTATTATTTTGGAATTGCTTAATCATGTTATAAGTCTACGTATAGAAATTTATTTTGCAAGTTTTTGTGCATAAAAAAAGAGCCGATCTATTTGATCAGCTCTACAGGAATCTCATAATTATCTTGAAGCCAAGCAATAATATCTTTATCTATTCATTCTTTGATACATATTTTTGTTATGTTTTGCTTTAAAAGCTTATTTCTTTTACAATAATCTTTAATAAAAGCAATCTTCTCTCTTCGTGAAAGTCATTCCTGCAATCATAGATGTTCTATAGTAAGTGCGTTTTTCTCGTTATCTACTACCAAGTAATCTGCAGCTACAATGTATCACAAGTACTCTCAATGTTTATAAAATATGGAGCTATAGTTATCAGGAAAAATTAATCATCCATCACCATCATCTTCTCATATTCACACTGTCATCAAATCAGTTTTTATTTTATTATACTCCTCACTGGATATATACTCCTTAAGTTTTCAGGCATCAATATTATCACTTCCAAGTCATTTATATAAATATGTAAACGTTGAACTTATATTATCAGGATCATGAAATATATAAGCATTATGTCTACCAAAACAGTCGGTATATTCCATTCATCATTGCAATGGTTTCTCATCGAAAGAGTTTAAATATCATTTACCAGTCACTAATCATCAGTCATCATTGTATGTAGTTCAAATTATTATTTTCTTTTTTGGATACAGCTGCGGTAGTTCATCATATGCTTTTTCCAATATTCATCTATATGGTATAGCTCTATTTGCTATTTCTATGTTATCAATAGCTAAAGTTGTAAATTCTCTTTTTCATTTCTTTCCATTTCCAGCCGCTACAAGAACTGACTGAGTCACTAAATCTGCATTTCATTCATCATCAATCACACTTACTACAAAATATGCCATGTCTTCACGAGTTAGATACTCCTGATTTTTGGATGAAGTAAATGGCATACAACAATCTGTATAATCACCACAAACTCGTCATCTTGGGTCAGATTTTGGTAATATTTCTATCTTCATCTGTCTTCAGATACCATCATACTTATATTTTTTCAATACTTGATATACTTTTTGTACATCATCTTCTTCCAGATTCAGCATTCATTTCAAATAAGAAATTGTCGCATTTTGTCTCTCGGGAACATGTCATTGCTCTTGTAGTTTTTTATTTTTTTCAATGTAGCTCTTTGTTTTTAAGATTGAATCTATGTCTTTTTTGAGTTGCTTGCTGTTTGCCTCTCTAGGAGCATTATTATATCATAGATACATCAGATATTTAGAGAGTAAAATTCGATAATCTTTTAAGCTATCTAAAATAATATCTTTATCTAAAGTTTCTAAAATATTATTCCATTCTTCTTTTTGTAGTTCTTCAATTTTGTTATCACTCAATTTCTGCATAATTTTTTCAAACTCTATTGTTAAAGGCAAAAAATAACTCAGTTCACTATGATTAGCTAGCGAACTTTTCCTCATCCATAATTTTTTCATACTTACAAAAATATTGTTCAGATTACTTGATGTAAAGTTCTCCATTGATACCTTTATTTTCTGTTTAACTTCTTCATTTAACAAATTTTCATTTATACGATCGTATTGCAATCACTTGATCTTATCTCAGTCTGACAAAAGTAAGATGGAATGATATGCAAGTTCTTTTTGATATTCTGCAGTATAGTAAGCTTCTTTATCTGGATATTTTCTTATATTGTTTTTTCTTTCTTTTTTGAGTTTTCTTATCACTTCATCATTTAAAATTTTGTATTGATCAACAATTTCTTTTAGAACGTCGTCTTTACTAAAGATAATTTTATACTTAGCTGTATCTTGATTAATTGGATATAATCAAATTGCTTCATACACTACTTGATGCAAAGGATCAAAAGGTAGAACTTTTTCAAACGGTTTAATTACCTGCCTCTCATCAATATTGTCTTTTCATTCTATAATATCTAGTAATGTATTTGCGAATATTTCTTTTCAACTATTATTGTGATTTTCGTTTCTATCATATCATTCTACATATCAAATATCCAAATCTAAAAATATTGCCAGGATTTCTGACTCATTCATGACGTACATATCATGTCATAATATATCCAGAAATACAGGAGTAGGTATTTCAACTACTCTTCATCTAACATTCATCTCTAGAAGACTATAATTGTCTATATCTCAGTTATTTCTGACTAACTGAACATTTTTTACTTTCTCTAGTAAATAGAAAAATTCTTTATTCTTTGTGTAATATTGTCTATCACACTTAGAAAAATCTAGGGTACCGAAGTTCTCGCTATCAAATTTAGTTACGTCATGTACATACATTGAATTTTCATAATTATTCAGGGTTTCACTATCCAGATCTAAATCGTGATTATAGCCATCATTACTACTTTCCTTTATTGCATCTTGCTTATGAAGATCTAACATATTTCTAATAAACCCCACGTCCACTCATGGAGCTTGAATCAAAGTTTGGATCGCATGTATAAATTCTTCGCTAGCAGTATTTGGGATTTTGATATTATTTTTTTGCATAAGTGACTCTCTTTTAAACTTCTCTCGATTTGTGAGAGATCACATCTCCTTAGACTCTCGTATATCTATATCAAAATATCATAAGTATTCATTTAATTCTCCATATCAATCACTATCAAAATCTATTTGATGTATAAATTGTTTCAACATCTCTACTGTTTCAATTTTTTTACGTTCATCTAAATTATTGAGTCTACTCATCCACAACAAATGATCATGTACATTTGTATAAAATTTTAATGACTTGATTATATTATTTTGTACGTAGGATTCTCAAAACACCTTTATCATATTTTCATAGCTCTTCTTTACCTCGTCATTAATATTTATTGATTCGTTGATAATATCTTGTTTGGTCCTTTTTATTACATCTGACAAGT
This sequence comes from uncultured Candidatus Altimarinota bacterium, assembly GCA_938015605.1. Lineage (GTDB taxonomy): Bacteria > Patescibacteriota > Gracilibacteria > BD1-5 > UBA6164 > CALLPO01. Next base: position 2,997 of record CALLPO010000052.1, read on the forward strand.
CTATCACATCAATTTCTACAAAAATCAAGCATCGTTTTTCTATATCAACTCACCTTTTCGTGTTTTTTATAAGTGGTTTTAATCATATCAAAAGTGCATCTAATGATTCTTTATCTTTTCTAAACTTTTGACGCTCAGCCTTAGATACAAACATACTCAAAAGTCTTGCCTGATTCAACTCTCACTCCTTAATACAATCGATATAATTTTCTCTTACATACTTAATAGCATCTAGATCTGTTGTTATTCCAACATCGAAATTTTTAAATAAATATTTTGCATACTTCAAATTTCAATCTTTTAGAAACAAATTAAATTGTTCTTGTGTTTTCTTAAACTTTACCCTTTCTCATTCTTCTCAGGTTAGAAACTCTAAGGCTTTTTTTGCTTGTTTTCGTTCTCATCATTTTAGATATTTGAGGTACAGTTCTAAAGTTACTTTGATTGCTTCTGAGCTAGAGGTTATCTTTTTTCATTCTTCTCAAGTGAGAAACTCTGAGGATATTTCTTCTGCACGTTTTCGGCTTCATTTTTTGATATGATAAAAGTATCACTCTCAAGCTTTTTCTATTTTTACTTTTTCTCATTCTTCTCAAGTGAGAAACCTTGAGGACACATCTTTTATTATTCTTATAGGTATTCGCTCTTCTTTGAGTTGATAAAGAAATCACTCTCATGCTACTTTGATTGCTTCTGAGCTAGAGATTATTTCTTCTCAGACGAGAAACTCTGAGGATATTTCTTCTGCACGTTTTCGGCTTAATTTTTTGATATGATAAAGGTATCACTCTCAGGCTTTTTCAATTTTTACTTTTTCTCATTCTTCTCAAGCAAGAAACTCTGAAGATATTGCTTTTGCTTGTTTTCGACTTCATTCCTTGAGTTTATTAAGGAATACTTCTCAGGCTTTTTCAATTTTTACTTTTTCTCATTCTTCTCAAGCAAGAAACCCTGAGGATATTTCTTTTGCTTGTTCTCATCTTCATTCCTTGAGTTGATTAAGCAATACTTCTCAGGCTTTTTCAATTTTTACTTTTTCCCATTCCTCTCAAGCGAGAAACCTTGAGGATATTTCTTTTGCTTCTTCTAATAGTAGATATTCAAGACAATAAAGAAATCCCTCTCAAGCTGCTTGTATTACTTCTGGACTAGAGATTATCTTTTTTCATTCTTCTCGAGTGAGAAGCTCTATAGCTTGTTTTGCCTGTATTAGTTCTCTTCTTTTTAGATGTTCGAGGTGTCATTCTCAGACAATTTGAATCACTTCTGGACTAGATTTAATTTTTTCTCATTCTTCTCAAGCAAGAAACCTGGAGGATATTTCCTTTGCTTGTCTTCGGTTTCATTCTTTGAGATGATTAAGAAATACTTCTCAGACTTTTTCAATTTTTACTTTTTCTCATTCTTCTCAAGTAAGAAACTCTAAGATTTTTTTTACTTCATGTTCTTGTCGTCAGATTTGAAGTTGAAAAAAAAATCTCTTTCAAACTGCTTTGATTGCTTCTGAGCTAGAGATTATTTCTTCTCATTCTTCTCAGGTGAAAAACTCTGAGGATATCTTTTTTGCTTGCTCTCGATGACCGCATCTAAGACAATACATCAATCACTCACAAGCTGCTTGGGTCGCTTCTGGACTAGATACTATTTTTTTTCATTCTTCTCAGGTGAGAAGTTTTGAGGTTTTTATTGCCTGATATGGTCTTCAATACTTAAGTTGATAGAGATATCACTCTCAAGCTTTTTCTATTTTTACTTTTTCTCATTCTTCTCAAGCAAGAAAC
>CALLPO010000053.1 GCA_938015605.1 uncultured Candidatus Altimarinota bacterium
AGAAGATTAGAAGGGAAATCAATTTCTAAAATAAAATGAAGTATAAATCTTACTCAAAAAGACAAATCTAATATTATTAAAGGAATCAATGAAGATAACATAAATAAAACAGAAAATGCAGCTGATATTGATGTAGATGAAATGCTCAAATCTTGAACTTGAATTAGAGAAATTGCAGAAAAAGGTAAAAAAATTACTTATACAAAGGAAATACTATCTGATAAAAGACAAAAACAATTATTAGATGTATTGATTAAATTAAATATAACTAATTCTCAACAACAACAAAAAATTATAGAAGCTGTAAATAAAGTATTTATAAATAATACTGGAAAAATTGATAAGACAGAAGATATTCTCACAGCTATTAAAGGATTGAAATTAGATTGAAATATAAAAGTCGGGAATATCACAATTGGCTTAGTTGAATTAGATTTAAAAAATCAGCATGCAGATGCACAAGGTAAAGGCAATAAACTACAAGTTTTACTGAAGCAAAAAACAGAAACAATTGAAGAAGCTGAATCCCAAATCACTGACCTTAATACTATAATTATCAGTGAAGCAACAACTGATGAGGACAAAAGTATTGCCATAAATAAAAGAGATATATTAAATAAAAAACTCCAAAAATTAAAAAAACAAAGACAAAAGTTAGAAGATGATGAAAATAAAAATAAAAAAACACAAAGAGATATAGCTATAGCTTCTGCAAAAGTAAAAATTGATTGACCTAATCTTGCAAATGATTTAAATAATTGAGATTCATATGAAGAAGCTAGTACAAAATCAGATAAAAGATTACAAAATAATAGAGAGTATCAAAAAGAAGTTAAAGAGATTGAAAAAAAATATGAAGTTGAAGAAACTACTGAAGTTAAGTCTGAAGAACCAATCAAATACTCCCCTGATAAAATTTTTACAAACTGACAAAAAGTAACTGAAAGTGGAGTACTATCAACTTACTATGAAGATGAATCTTGATACATGAGTCTTGTACCAGATGAAGCTAACCAAGATTGAAAATATAATGCTAAGCTGATTTGAGCAGACTGAAAGATTATGGAAATAAGTATTTCTAAAAAAGAGAAAGACCAAATCAAAAATATAGAAGGAGCTGCTAAAGAAATTTTCAATTTTTATAAATTCTTTGAAGATGTTGGTTTATGAGACAGTATTGTTAAATACAAAGAACCATTATTAAAAGCATATTGATCTTTGAATATTAGTACTGATTGAATGATGAATAAAGCTGAATTATTGAAATTTTCTAATTTCATTCTTACTATCTTTCTTTGAAAACAGGATACCAGAACTAAAAATAATAGTCTGTCATTTGCAATGCTTCATTTAAGATCATTAACCCAGTATCATATATCTGATGATATAGAAATGGGGTTAAATTCTGAAGATTTATTTGAACATACATTAAGGCAAAAGAAAATTATTTGAAGCTGACTATGATTTAATATAGAAGCACTTAAAAAAGCACAAGAAAATTGATGAATATTAGAAACTAATGAAAAACAAAAATAAAAAAATAGATGACTCGTATACAAGTGGAAACAAGAATTTTTAAAATCTTGGAGTACATACATCACCCAATAATACCAGCTTTAAAGAAAAATTTAGAGCTCTTTTCGGTGACTGAACTTTCCCAAATACTGAGTTTCTTAGAAACATGAAGTCTTAATCCAATACAACAATTCTTAACTGAAAAAGTACAAGAATATAAATGATTACTTGAAGAGTTAAAAATGAATAAAGCATTTTCTAAATTAAAAAATCATAAAATGAAGGAACTTGAAGAAAGAGAACAAGAAGAAGCTGAAGCTGAAGAAATGATTAGATTCGATTAAAACAAAAAAACTATAATAATTAATTATTATAGTTTTTTTAAATATTCTAAATTGCTGCTACCTCTATCCTTTGGGAGAGATTGAGTGAGAATATTTTTATTCATCTTCTTCTCAATCTCTAATCATTGAAGCTCTTACAATAATATCTCATGATTTCTTAAGTTTTGTCAGAATTACTCATTGAGTTACTCTTGAAGTTTTTCTAATTCAACCTAAGTTCATTCTAATAGTTTGACCTCATTTAGATATAAGAATGACATCTAGTTCTTTTTTGTCAGCTTCAGTTAAAATTTTAGCACTTACTAATTTACCAGTTTTCTTTGTCATAGCCATTGCTTTAACTCAAGCTCCTCATCTTCTTTGATTCTTGTATTCTTCAATTGCTGTGATTTTTCACATACCAGTTTCTGTAATTGTAAATAGATATTTCATCTCTTCACTTACAATTGATACTTCAATTACAGCATCTCCTGCTTTTAAATTAACTCACTTAACTCAAGCTGCAGCTCTTCACATTGGTCTAACATCAGTTTCATTAAATTGTATAGCTTTTCAATCATGAGTAGCTAGGAATATATTATCATCTCAAGAAGTTGTTTTTACCCACATCAGAGCATCTCCTTCTTTTACTCAACATACTTTTAAACCATTAGATCTAATGTTTTGTACTTGATCCATTTCTAATTTCTTCACTATACCATTTTTAGAAACGAAGAATAGGTATTTATTTTCTTCTCTTGTGATATCCATAATTGCAGCAATTTCTTCACCTTTTTGTAAATTAATTAGATTAATTACTGGTTGTCATTTTGCAATTCTTGTAGTTTCAGGAATTTCATAAGCAGGAAGTGTAAACACTCTTCATTGAGTGGTAAAGAATAACAGATCTGCATGGCATGTTGTTGGTAACATTAACATAATTTCATCATTTTCCTTTGTTCATGTTGCAATTCATTTACCACCTCTTCTCTGAGCTCTAAATGCAGAAGATTTAATTCTTTTAATATAAGAATTTTTAGTAAACGCTATCATTACATCTTCATTTGGAATAGTATCTTTTGGATTGAATTCCCCTACTTTTCATGCATTGATTTTCGTTCTTCTTTCATCAGCATATTTTGTTTTTATTTCATCAAATTCTTCAAAAATAATAGCGTCCACCCTTTCTGGCTTAGCAATAATATCTTCTAAATCAGCAATAAGAATATGTTTTTCTTTTAATTCATCCTCAATTTTTTGTCTTTCTAGTCAAGCTAGCTTATTTAGTCTCATTTCTAAAATAGCATCTGCCTGAATTTCAGATAGTGCAAATTCTTTCATTAATGCAACCTTAGCTTCTTCTTTTGTTTTACTGGCTCTAATTGTTTTAATTACGGCATCAATATTGTCTAGTGCTATTTTTAACCCTTCTAGAATATGAGCTCTAGCTTGTGCTTTTTTCAGTTCGTATTGTGTTCTTCTTGTAACAACTTCTTGTCTATGAACGATAAATTCTTCAAGTAATTCTTTAAGATTATACAATTTTGGTTGTCTTCCTCTTTCACCAAGACCAATCATATTATATCCAAAACTTGTTTGAAGAGATGTAAGTTTGAAAATAAGATTTAATACTTTTTTAGGAAAGGCATCTTTTTTAAGTTCAATAATTACTCTGATACCATCTTTATTTGATTCATCTCTTAGAGCTGAAACTCAAACAATTTTCTTATCTCTTACTAGTTCAGCAATTTTAGCAACTAAGTTAGCTTTATTAAGACCAAAAGGAATTTCTGAAATATTAATAAACGCTCTTCCTTTACTATTTTCTTCAATTTGAGCAACTCATCTCATTATTACTGAACCTCTTCAAGTAGAGTAAGCTTTCAGTAAGGCTTCTTGATCATATACTTCTCAACCAGTGGCAAAGTCTGGACCAGGAATATATTCCATTAAGTCCTCAACAGTAATATCTTCTCTATTTTTCGATTTCATTAGATATTCAACCCCTGCAATAAGTTCTCATAAATTATGAGCTGGAATATTTGTAGCCATTCAAACAGCAATCCCCATTACTCAGTTCATAAGTAGTGCTGGAATTCTTGTAGGTAGAACACTTGGTTCTCTTTGTGTAGCATCAAAATTATCTCTAAAATCAACAGTTTCTTTTTCAATATCTGACAGAATTAAATCTGAAATTTTTTCTAATTTTGCCTCAGTATATCTGTATGCAGCTGGATTATCACCATCGATTGATCAAAAGTTTCATTGTCCATGAACAAGTGGATAACGGAGAGAAAAATCTTGAGCCATTCTAACCATAGCCATATATACAGAAGAATCTCCATGTGGATGATACTTTCAAAGTACGTTTCAGACCACAGTAGCACATTTTCTGAACTTAGCTGTAGCTTTTAAACCTTGTTCATGCATAGAATATAAAATTCTTCTATGTACAGGCTTCATACCATCTCTTACGTCAGGTAGTGCTCTAGATACAATTACAGCCATTGCATAATCGATATAACAGCTTTCCATTTCTCATCCAATATCCTTATCAGAATCACCATCATATTTTACTGATGTATCCAAACTTAAATTAGTTGCCTCTTCAAGATTTTCTCATTCAACTTTATCATTTTCAGCCATCGTTAATTATACTTTTTAAGAAATATATATTATATACTCAGATTAATAATTTTTGGCTTTAAATCAAGTTTAATATAGATTTTTTGTTAAAAACTATTCTAAATTTTAATCAATTAATTCAATTCACATTTTTACCAATTTTTCTTCTTCAAAATCACTAAGATTTTCTTGTAAGTCTTCTCTTGAAAAAATTCAATTCAAAATTCTGGAATTATATTGTTTTGCTGATTTTTTATAAATAATTTCTTTCTGGTAACAATTATTATCAAGACAGTATTCTCCCTGCTCAATTCATTTTGGATTTTTTTGTATATGCTTTTCTATATATCATAGAGTAATAGCTTTTTCTATAACTTTGTGCCAAATATTTCAGGCACCAGAAATTCAGGTAACTCAAATCATAGAAGAGTTATCATTATTTCATACCCATACTCCAAGCACTAAGTCTTTATGATATGAAACAATCCAATTATCTCTAAAATCAGAACTTGTACCAGTTTTAACAGCCTGAGGTATACTTGTATTGAGAATTGAATTTACTCCAAAACTTATATCTCTATTATCTGGATCAGATAGAATATCTTGAAGAAGAAATTTATTTATATCAGTTTGTTGAACGGTCTTGTTACTTGGAATTAATTCAACATAATTTTCTACCAGTTTCTGAAGTGTAGTTTCAGCATTACCTAAAACAAGTGAATATCAATAATGCTCTGCATCAAAATCAAAATTAAATCAGTAGTCTTTATAAAAGCTAAACACTTTTTCTAATCAGAGTTCACTAGCAAGTCTCACCGTTGCATTATTCATAGAATTTCATAAAGCTTTTTTAAACCTAACTAATCCATATTCTCTCAGAGAATAATTTTCAGTGACATAATTTTTACCTTCTTGAAAACTATTGTATTCACTTTCAATATCAATTATTAAATCATCAGGATTCATTCATGACTCTAAAGCCATTAAATACAGAAATGGTTTCACAGTACTTCAAGGTTGCCTTTTAGCTTGTATTACATCAACTTGCCCATCGATAAATTGAGAATTAAAATCTCTACTTCCTTGGTAGATTAATATCTCTTGTGGGATTTTTAATGCTGGATTTCAAGGAATCATTGCAAACACTGCTGCATTAGTTACATTCTTTCATCAAAGTTTTAACAGTTGTTCAGAAATAACTTCTTTGGTATATTGTTGCAGTTCAGAATCTATTGTAGTTTTTATTCATTCATCTCTATTATAAGGTCAACCTTTATTAATATATAAGTCAGTAACAAATGGAAATGTGTTTATGTTTTCTTTAGAATTTAGCTTTCCAAAATATGTTCTTTTAAAATTATATCAAAGCCTAGATTTAACTTGTTCAAAATAAGCTTGAAAATATGTTTCTTCTAAAGATTTAATTCATGGATTATTAAGAAGAGACAATAATATAGTTATCTCTTCATGTGTTAAATCATTCAAACTGTCTTTATCAAAATATACTTCAAGTGCTGCTCATACTCCATAGAGTTGATTCCCAAAATAAGAATCATGATAATAAATATTGAGAATATTATCTTTACCTCTAGTCCCATTAATATATACAGCCAGTATTGCTTCCCTGGCTTTCTGTAATATATTTCTGTTACTATTTTTAAAGTATTTATTTTTGATATATTGTTCAGTAATAGTTGATGCACCACTAATTTTTTCTCAAGATAGATTGTCTTTTAAAGCCCTAAATTTTGATAAGATATTTATTCCATGATGTGTATAATAATTTTTATCTTCTATTAGCACTAATGCTTTTACAAATTCAGAATTCAGATCAGTTTTGATATGTTTATAGTATCAATTTTTATTCTTTATATCAGTGATTAAAATATTATTTCTATCATACATCAAAATCCCTCATGGTGCTTTAGTGTCTCATAATTTACTAGTAACATGTTGAGAGTATTTTGAATTATAGCTAATTACAGGGTAAAAACTATATATTATCAAAAAAATTAAAGAGCAAAAAAACACTGATATAAATATCAATGCTTTATGCTGTAGTAATTTGTTTTTCATCAAACTAATATAAGTTTAGAATTTTGAATAATCTTGCATTTGTTTTTCAGAATTTACTCTTCTTATTAGATCAAGGATAACTGAAACAATAATTATTAGTCATGCTCCTGATACTATGAAATCAATAGATGAACCATAGAATTTTCACATAATATATGGAAGAACTGCAATTAATGCTAGAAAACTTCACCCAAATAGATTCAAGTGATTCGAAACCTTTGCAAAATAGTTTTCTGTTTCCTCCCCTGGTCTAATTCCAGGAATATATCATCATCTTTTCTGAATACTTTCAGCCACTTGTTCAGTATTGAATGTAATTGAAACATAAAAGAAAGAGAAACCTAGAACAAGTAAGAAGTAAACAATAATCATTGCCCAACTTGGATTACTCATATTAAAATATGTAGTAAGGAAAGTTCCAACACTTTGAGCAGGTCCACTAGAATTAGTAAGAATTTGCCCTAAGATTGAAGGAAAAGTTACAAGAGATACAGCAAAGATAATCGGTACCATACCAGCTTGGTTAATCTTAATTGGAAAGTAAGATTTTTCTTCTCTTCAAGTTCTTGTATAGATAATAGGTATTCTTCTATTTCACTCAGTAAACTTAATAATTATATAAATAATTAGAAGTGTAGCTAAGATAAGTCCTAAGAATATACCATAGTTTCAAGAAGTAATGTGTCACATAACAACTCAAGGTACAGCAGCTAATACTCAAGCAGTAATAATAATACTTATACCATTACCAATACCGTATTCAGTCATAATTTCTCATAACCACATTAGAAACATTGTACCAGTAGTAATAATAACCATTGCCATTAGTACTGTTTGAACATTAGATGTATCAATAATTGTACCTCAAGCAAGAGAGTTAAGTAGAACAATCATTCAGTAAGATTGTACAAATGCTAGTGGAAGTGTTAACCATCTAGTATATTTAGTAATCTTTTTCTGACCAGCTTCTCATTCTTTTTGTAATTCTCATAATTTAGGAATAATTACTCACATTAATTGTAGAATAATCATAGCATTAATATATGGAGAAAGTCACATAAGAATAATTGAGAAATTACTCATTCATCCTCACATTAAAGCTGAAAAGAAACTCAGACCTTTTTGTTGGTCCATAATCGCTTGTAAACCATCAGTATTAACTCCTGGAACTGGTATAACAGCTAGTAACTTATAAACTAAAACTAATAGCAAAGTTGCTACAATTTTTTTTCTTAAGCTTTTAATTGTAAAAACTTCTTTAATAGCATTTAACATAGTAACACATTAACGAATAATAAATTTGGTATATTATAATAAAAAATATCTCTATTACAACATATTTTTATCTAAAGAAAAAACCTAAAACTAAAGCTTTAGGTTAAGTTCTTATATTAATTCAATTGATCCTCAAGCTTTTTCTACAGCTTCTTTAGCAGAAGCAGAACTTGATGAAATTTTTAGAGAAACCTTACTTGTAAGTTCTCCTTTTCCAAGAAGCTTAACTCATAGTTTTTTTCTTCTAATAACTTTGTTTTCTAAAAGAACTTCTTTAGTTATTTCAGTAATACCTTTAGCAGCTAAGTCTTCAATATTTGTTAAATTAATAACATTATAATGAGTCATAAATTTTGCATTAGTAAAACCTTTTAATTTAGGAAGTCTTCTAAAAAGAGGAGTTTGCCCACCTTCAAACCAGTCTGGTACTCAACCACCTGATCTACAGTTTTGACCATTCATCCCTCTTCCACAAAAAGTACCATGACCAGAAGCATTTCATCTTCCTAGTCTTGTTGATCTTCTTCTAGATCCACTATTTGCTTTAATGTTTTTTAAAGTAATCATCTTTGTATTGTTTATTTCTTAAAAGAAGTAACAGCTTTAATTGTTGCTCTTGCATTATTTATAAGGTTTGTAGAACCATATCTTTTTGCCAAAACATCTTTATATCCAGCAACCATAAGAACCTTTCTTACAGCACCTCATGCAATAATTCATGTACCTTTTGAAGCAGGATGAACCATAACTTGAGCAGCTTTATATTTAACTTTTACATCATAAGGAACAGTTCCGTTATCAATAGTAACAGTAACAAGTTTCTTTTTAGCATTAGTAATTGCTTTAGCAATAGCGTCAACTACCTCCCAACTTTTTCAAGTTCAAAGTGCTACTTGTCCTTTACCATCTCAAACAACCATTACAGCTCTGAAACGTAATTGTCTACCTCAAGAAGTAACTCTTGTTACTCTATCAATAGCTAAAAGTTCTTCCTTGAAATTACTTTTTTTCTTTCAGAATTTTCATTTACCTTTACCTTTAGGAGAAAATGCCATATTATAGTAATTATTTAATTAAAATTGCAGTCCAGCTTCTCTAGCAGAATCAGCTAGTGCTTTCACTCTTCCATGATAAGCAAAACCTCCTCTATCAAAAACAACTGTCTTGATTTTTTTATCACTAGCAACTTTTGCAATTGCTTCACCAACCTTTTGAGACATTTCAACTTTAGTACCTTCTTTTTTCATTTTCAAATCTGAAACTGATCCAATAGTTGTACCTGTTGAGTCATCAATTAATTGAGCATAAATATTTGTATTACTTCTGTATATAGAAAGTCTAGGACGAGAAGCAGTACCAATAACAGTTGCTCTAATTTTGAAATGTCTTCTTAGTCTTTTTAAACCTTTTTGTAACATATCGTTTTATTATAAACTAATTAAAATTTTTATTATTTAGCAGCACCAGTTTTACCTGCTTTTCTTCTTACATGCTCTCATACATATCTAATACCTTTCCCTTTATATGGTTCAGGTTTCTTTTTAGCTCTTACTTTAGCAGCAAATTCTCAAACACTTTGTTTATCAATTCATGAAATTTTTAAAATTTCATTCTTTTTACCTTCAAGTTCAGCTTTTAATCAAGCTGGAATTGCCATATCAACTTTATGTGAATATCCAATACTTAATACTAATTTTTGTCCTTGAACTTCAAATTTGTATCAAACTCAAACGATTTCTAAACTTTTAGTGTACCCTGTTGTAACTCAAACCATCATATTATCTATGATAGATCTAGTAGTACCCCAAAGTGCATTTGCTCAATCATCATTTTTTTCAACAATAACTTCACTTTCATTAGCAGTTACTTTTATTTTAGAAGAAAAATCAAAAGATAGTTCTCATAAAGGTCATTTAACTACAATGTTTTGAGCCTTAACTGTTGCAGAAGCTTTTTCAAGCATAGCAACTGGCATTTTTCATATTCTTGACATATTTTTTTTATAAAAAATTATAAATTTGGATTAGCAATATCTATAAGATAACACTTCTCTTTTTATAACTGAAGTTCTAATAATTAGAATACTTCACATAAAAGTTCTCCACCAACATTTAAACTTCTTGCTTCATACCCAGTGATTACTCCTTTAGGTGTAGAAACAACATAAATACCCTTACCATTCTTAGATTTTTTAATATCTTTAGAACCTACATAGATTCTTTGTCCTGGCTTAGAAATTCTTTTAAAGTTAGGTAAGTATTTAGTGATTTTGATATCGTTTAGAGTAACAACAAGATTTTTCTTGTTATCTTCTTCAACCATTTCAAAGTCTACTACATACTTATTCTTTTTAAGAATTTTTAATATGTCTGATTTAATTTTAGAATAAGGAAGCTTTATTTCAGCAATTCTTGCCATATAAGCGTTTCTTATTCTTGTTAATAAATCTCCAATTGGATCTATTATCATAACTTAAAAATTAACAACTAAAATTATCATAATTTTATTACTTGCCTTGATTTTTTACCAACTTGATTTTCTAACACCTGGTAATTCTCAAGCATTAGCTTTTTCTCTAAAACAAATTCTACAAATATCAAATTTACCAAGGTAACCTCTAGTTCTACCACATTCACTACAACAGTTAAAAACTTTTGTAGGTTCTGTAGGTTTTCTACCATCAGCTAGCGCTTGAACAAATTTTTTCTTCAATCTGTTTGCCTTAGCAATTACTGCTTTTCTTGCCATCTCAAATTCTATTAGAAATTAAACATTATTTAGAAAACGGAAATCCTAGTCCCTCTAACAATGCTCTTCAAGCATCCTCAGATTTTGCTGTTGATTTCACAGTTATTTGTAAACCGTGAGTCTTTATAACATCATCATGTGGAACTTCTGGAAAAATTGTATGTTCTTTAATACCGAAGTTATAATTCCCTTCTCTATCAAAACTTTTTTTAGAAACTCATCTAAAATCTCTTACTCTAGGTAAAACAATATCAATAAGTTTTTCTAAAAAATCATACATTTTCTCTCATCTAAGTGTAACACTTAGTCAAACTGGCATACCAGCTCTTAATTTAAAGTTAGAAATCGCTTTCTTAGCATATCTAATTGTTGGTTTTTGACCTGCAATTAATGCCATATGTTCAACAAGTGATGAAAAATCTTTATTACCAGATCTAACATACGTTCATATTCACATATTTAAAACAATTTTTTCTAACTTAGGTACATCCATGACATTCTTTAAATCCAAAGATTTTTGTAATGCAGGAAACACATCTTTATTATATTTTTCTTTAAGAGACATCTTAATTCACTTTACAAAATAAATATTTTTATTTTATGATAAAATCCTTTGGTTTACCACTATTTTCTTTTACTGCCTTCTTAGAAAATCTAAATTTTTTAGTTTTTCCTTTTTCTTCAATTTTTACAAATCAAATTCTAGTAGGTTTTTCAGTAAATGGACATACAAGCATTACACTTGATGCATCAATAGCTTTTTCCATTTTGACAATTTGTCATGGATTAGTACCTTGCTTTTTAACATGTCTTGTAACAATATTTACATCCTTAACAATAATTTTATTGTTTGTAGTATTTACTGCAAGAACCTCAGATTTAACTCCTCTGTCCTTTTCTTTACCAGACATAACTTGTACGTTATCTCACTTTCTAATTTTCATAAGTAAAAATTAATTACTAATTTTATAAAACCTCTGGAGCTAAACTTACAATTTTTTGAAATCATTTAGCTCTTAATTCTCTAGCCACAGGACCAAAGATACGAGTAGATTTAGGTGTTCCATCATCATCAACAATCACGCAAGCGTTATCATCAAATCTAACATAACTACCATCTTTTCTTCTGATTTCTTTTGTAGTTCTTACAACCACAGCCTTTACAACTTTTTTCTTTTTCACTCATCCATCTGGAAGAGCTTTTTTAACTGTAACTACAATTGTATCACCTACAGAAGCGTATCTTCTATGAGAACCTCATAGAACTTTAATACACAATACTTCTTTAGCTCAAGAATTATCAGTCACAACTAGTCTAGATTCAGTTTGTATCATTTTATTCCTTTAGAATATAATCAAAAACTAACTAAGTTTTTTAAGTAAAACCCATCTCTTTAATTTAGAAATTGGTTTTGATTCACTGATTTCAACAGTATCTCATTCAACACAAGTATTTCCTTCATCATGAGCATAGAATTTTTTAGTAACTCTAAATTTTTTCTTATACTTAGGATGAATTTTATAAGAGTGTACTGAGACAGCAATTGTATCAGTCATCTTAGTGCTTGTAACCACACCTTTCTTTGTTCTCATAATTATTATCTTATTTAAAAATAATTAATTTCTATTTATATGCTTAGAGTTTTAAGTCTAGCAATATATCTTCTTAAGTGTTTCATTAAATGAGTTTGCTTTAGCTCACCCGTTTGTTTCTTCATTCTTAAGATAAATAAGTTTTTTTCACTTTTGATAATTTCTTCTTTAAGTTTATCCTTAGATAAATCTTTAAGCTTAGTATTATCCATAAGTTTCAAATCCTTTAGTTCTTTCATGTTTAATACATTAATCAACTATTATTTTAGTTTTCACTGGTAATTTATATGAAGCAAGTCTAAAAGCTTCCCTAGCAACTTCTGGTTTAACTCCTGTTATTTCAAACAGAACTCTACCAGGTTTTACAGGGGCTCTATACATTTCTACAGATCATTTACCTCAACCCATTGGCACTTCTAATGGTTTAGCAGTAAAAGCTTTGTCAGGGAAAATTCTAATCCAGATTTTTCCACCTCTATTAAGCTTTCTGATCATAGCTCTTCTAGCAGATTCAATCTGTCTTGAAGTAATATATCCACTAGTTACAGCTTTCATACCGTAATCACCGAAACATATACTTGATCATTTTATAGCTTTACCTTTAAGTCTACCTCTAAATACTTTTCTGTATTTAGTCTTTTTTGGTTGTAACATCTTAAAGTCTCAGTTAGTATATAAAAAATTTTGTTAAGTCAAGTTTTTTACTTTTTTTTGTAAACATCTCACTTATATATCCAAACTTTCAACCCAATAGTACCGTAAACAGTTTCAGCTCTCATAGTTGTATAATCAATATCAGATCTGATAGTTTGTGTTGGTATATTTCCTTCTTTAAAAGTTTCCTTTCTAGCAATTTCAGATCCATTAAGTCTTCCTCAGACTTTAATTTTAATTCATTTTGCTCATTTTTCCATACTCTTAGAAATAGCCATTTTAATAGCTCTTTTATAAGGCATTCTTTGTTCAATTTGATTTGCAACACCAAATGCAACTACTTTAGCATTTAGGTCAGGATTTTTAATTTCCTTTACATCAACTTTAACATCCATACCTGTTTTTCTAGAGAGGATAGAAGTAATTCTATCTAGATTCTCACCTGTTTTACCAAGAATAAGAGATGATTTAGCAGTAAAAATACTTACTCTTAAACCAGTTTGTTCTTTTGAAATAATTGTATTCCCAACAGGGATTCAAGTTAATTCTTTTTTAAGAACATTTCTCACTTTTAGATCAACAGATAAATCATTCCTGTATGACTTTTTGTCTGAGTACCATGTAGAAAACCAATTTTTAATATATGGAATTCTGAATGATATTGGACTTACTTTATGTCACATATATACATAATTTAAAATATTAAAATTTTGCTATTTTACTTGGAGCTCTAATGCAATATTAGAGGTTCTTTTCAGAATTTTATGTGCTCTTCATCTAGATACTGGGTTACTTCTCTTGTAAACAAGTCCTTTATTAATAATAAGGGAGCTTATATAGAGATCAGAAACTTTTTGTGAATTATTATTTTCAGCGTTACTAACAGCTGAGTGTAATATTTTATACAAAATTCCAGCTCATTTTTTAGGAGCATATTTCAAAAAAGATAATGCTTCTTCAGCAGTATTTCACCTTATAATCTCAGCTACTACTCTTAGTTTTTTAGGAGAGATTCTAATATTCTTCCCGTTAGCTTTCATAAGCGAATAATTTAGCTTTTAAAAATATTATTTGTTTCATGCATGACCTCTGAAGGTTCTTGTCATAGAAAATTCTCATAACTTGTGCCCAACCATGTCTTCAGTAACGAAAACTGGGAAGTGAGCTTTACCATTATGAACTCAGAATGTATGTCAGACAAATTCAGGAATAACTGTACATGATCTATACCATGTTTTAATTACTCATTTTTTACCTGACTCATTCATTTTTTCTACTTTTTTTACAAGTCTTTCAACAATGTAAGGTCATTTTTTTAAACTTCTAGTCATAATTGTTAATTTAAAATTAAACCATTAATTTACCTTTTCTCGTTTTCAAGATCCATCTAGAAGTAGTATTCTTTCTTTTTCTTGTTTTATAACCAAGAGCAGGCATACCCCATGGAGTTTTTGGTGCTTTCATACCAATTGGAGAATGTCCTTCTCAACCACCATGTGGATGATCTACTGGATTCATAGACTTACCAAGAACGGTAGGTCTTTTTCACATCCATCTAGATCTTCAAGCTTTTCAGATAACTACTTGACCGTGATCAAGATTAGAAACTTGCCCAAGTGTTGCATAACACTTTTTGTGTACTAATCTTACTTCACCAGAAGGTAATTTAATCTGAGTGTATTCTCCTTCTTGAGAAACAACAGTAGCTACTGCCCCTGCTGCTCTTACAGAAGATGCTCATTGTCAAACTAAAAGTTCAACACTATACACTTCAAGACCTGTTGGTATATTACCAACTTCCATTCTATTTCCAGAAATAAGTGGAGTGTTTTCATCACAAACAACTTTATCACCAACCTGCATATCTTTATGCGCTAGAACATATCTTCTTTCACCATCTGTATAACAGATAAGTGCAATAAATGCTGTTCTATATGGATCATATTCAATTGTTTCAACTTTAGCTGAAATTCCTTTCTTATCAGTTCATATAAAATCAATGATTCTATATTTTTTAGCATGTCATCCTCATTTATGTCTTACTGTCAATCTTCAATCACTTCATCTCCCAGCATGCTTTTTTAAAGTCATAGTAAGAGGTTTGTAAGGAGTAGATGTTGTAAGTTCATCATATGTTAGACCTGTCATTCACCTTCTACCTGGAGTAGTTGGCTTAAATTTTTTAATCCCCACTTTTGCAGTATTTAAGAATAAAATTAATTATTTTACTATTGTTACATCTATTTTATCACTAGCCTTAGCAAGTGTAACATATGCTTTTTTAGTAGATCTTTTTCTTAGTTGCATTCCTTTTTTACCAAATTTGAATTTTTCTCTAGTATTAAGTATATTAACACTAGATACTGAAACTCCATATATTTCAAGAATTGCTTTTTTAATATCTATCTTCGTAGCATCTGATGATACTTCAAATACATAAGTATTGTTATTCATTTCTAGAGTTGAAGTTTTTTCTGTAACAATTGGTTTTTTCAGAATTCTATACAGTCTCATCTTTACAATGTGTTAATAACTATTTAACTAATGTTGCTAAATGATCAAGAGAAGCTTTTTCTAATACAAGAGTATTATACTTTAACAAATCTTTTATATTTAAGTAATTCACGAGTAGTGTCTTTACATATGGAAGATTTGCTGAAGACTTTTCAAGAGCTTCATTCTTTTGAGCCATTCCAAACAAAATTGTTTTTTCATATGGAAGAGCTTTATAGAAAGCATCAGCTTGTGTAGTTTTTGGTTCTTTAAAAGAAATACCATCAACTACGACTAAGTTCTTAGAACTTAGTTTTGAAGTCAATACACTAAATAGTGCAAGCCTTCTTTCTTGTTTATTCATAGAAAGTGTAAAGTTTCTATTATTTCTAGGACCAAATGCAACTCAACCTTTCTTTCTGATAGGTGATCTATTTGAACCCATTCTTGCTCTACCAGTACCTTTTTGTCTGTATATTTTTCTAGTAGAACCTCTTCTTTCCCCTCTGGTCTTTGTGTGAGCCACATTCAATCTAGCATTTGCTAACTGGTAAACTAAAGCTCTATGAATTAAGTTTTCGTTTACTTCAACAGCAAATATAGATTTGTTTAACTCAACATCACCAGTTGCTTTTCAGCTTTGGTCATATACCTTCGTTTTCATTCGCGTATATTATTAAATTAAAAGATTATATCTACCATTGTGTTTCTACCACCAGGAACTGGACCTCTCACTCCAATCACTCAAAGTTCTTTGTTTATCAATTCAACTGGTACCGATCTTAGATTCACTTTAGTATTACCGTGATGCCCATGCATCTTTTTCCCTTTATGTACTTTTGTAGGTTTTCTATTACCAATAGAACCTAGTGCCCTATGAAATTTAGAACCGTGACCTCCAGGTCAACCATGAAAATTATGTTTTTTCATAGCACCTGTAAACCCTTTTCATTTAGAAAATGCAATAATTTTTACACTTTCAATTCCTTCTAGAGAATCTAGAGTAAGATCATCCCCTACTTTATATTTTTCTGAATCACCTTCATTTAAAGGAAATTCTCTAATACTTGTAAAATCTGATTTATTAAGAGTAGTTTTACCTTTTCCTAATTTCCCTCCTTCTTCACTAGCTAGAACTCAAACGATAAGAGCTTCGTATCAATCACTTTTAAGATTCTTCATTCCAACAACTTTTAGTTGTGGGACTTCCAGTAGAGTAACTGGTATGAAAGCATCACCTTTCACAACCCTAGTCATCTCTAACTTCTTAGCCAAAATTCCAGCCATTCGTAAAAAATGATTATAATATAAAGTCATAGGTTAAACCTAAAGACTAAATTAAATTTGTATATATTTTGTCAGAAATCTAACAATTATACAT
>CALLPO010000054.1 GCA_938015605.1 uncultured Candidatus Altimarinota bacterium
ATACACATCATGTATTACTCATTCAAAAGTTTTTTCTGCTCACATCTCTTCAAGTTGATTTTTAAGTTTTTGTTCATCTACCTCTAGAATTTTGATTTCTACTTCTAACATATTTATTTATTGTTTATTTTCTCTAACTGTTAGTATTATACGTTAATATTTTGATTATTACAATTTTTTAGCATTTTTTTGCTCATAGTTATTTTTTATGGTAAAATTTACCTATATATAATAAATAAGTAAAAACTTAATGGAAGAGAAGAAAAAAAAGATACTTGAATTTGTTGAAAGAAGTTTAATTATTTCTCCAGAAACAAAAGATAAAATTATTAATGAACTTAATAATTTAGCTTGAGAACAAATTAATAAGTTGTGAGAAATTTTGTTTAAGGTTGATAGTGAACAAACAACTATTCTTGCTAAAAAATTAGAAAAGGAACCATGGTTCTTTATGAAATTACAGTGAATAGTTTCAAGATCATCTTACCAAGAACATCTTAAGGAAGAATTGTGAGAACTTAGTGAACTAGAAATGAAATTTGATTCTATGTTAGAGAAATTATAATTAAACAAATAAATATGTGAGGATATGAAATAAATACACCTGGGAAAGCAGAATTCCAAAATTTTTGAAGTCAGGAAGAACTTGATGCTGCACTTAAATTATGATGAATAAAAGAATGAACTGATCTTTCTCTTGAAGAACAATCTCAAAAATGAGCAAAAAATATTGTACAAATCACTAAAAGAGCCTGAGTTTGATCTGATAAAGTTGCTGAAGCAATTGTTGGGAAAAATACACCTAAAGCTATTGATAAAGCTATTGATAGTGTTTTAACTAAACCATGATCAGATAATAAACAAGTTTGAAATGAAAATATATCTACAGTAGAACCAGTATCTGCAAAAAAAGAAGATTTTGATATTGCTGAATGGGAACAAAAAGGAATAGAACAAGATAAAGAATTTACTATAAAAAAAGCAGAAATTTTAAAAAATATTGAAGGTCTTGAGAAAGGTAAAGTCTCAAAGACTGAACTGAGTTGAGTGATTGCAGAACTTGTAGAGGAACATGAATACTTAATGAAACAATATTCAAGTTATGATTCTATGGATTTTGAGAATAAAGAGTTATATAATGAAGGTAATGGTGATTTCTGAGAAAAAACAGAACTAAAACTAGAAAGTTTATCTAAGCAGTTATTTAGTCTAAGGAAAAAATCCACAGAACTATTTCCTGAAAACTCAAAACTTGAAAATGAAGATAAGTTAAAATTAAGACAAATTGGTTCAACGGATTTTTTACGTGATTACACTCAAGAACAAAGACTTAGATTTATCACAACAGAAAACTTATCTTGAGAGAATTTGAATTCAGAAGATATAACTTTTACTTTTTCTTATGATTGAGTATTTAATAGAGAGTTATATTTAAGTACAACAGCTGGACAAGTTTTGCCAAAGACTGTGTGAAGTGTTAATTCAAATTGAACTGAATATACAAGAACAGCATTACTTTGAGAATTTTTCTCACAAGACTGAAAAAGACTTAAAATATGAGAAGGTA
The DNA here is from genome assembly GCA_938015605.1 of uncultured Candidatus Altimarinota bacterium. Classification (GTDB taxonomy): domain Bacteria; phylum Patescibacteriota; class Gracilibacteria; order BD1-5; family UBA6164; genus CALLPO01. The sequence continues at coordinate 1,568 of CALLPO010000054.1, forward strand.
CAAAACTTACTGACATATCTTATAGATCAGGGGAAGATGTAATGAAATTAGAAAGAGTACCACAAAACATTGAAGGGAATTTACTTAAAGTTGAAGCATATAAAAGATGAATTAATCCAGATTTATTTAATGACATTGCAGGACAAGCTATTGGTGAAATATCAGATAAACATAATAAATCTGTAATTATTGAAGAATTTTTGACATCATTTGATAGGTATAGAGATATATATTGATTAGGTAATCAAGAATTTACAAATGAAAGTATTAAATCAAGTTGAGACCAACAACAAGTAATTTCAGCATTATTTCATAGTATTTACACTAAATGAGAATGATCTTTTGTATGAGATACAAAGTGAATTTCAAAACTAATGAATGAAAAATATAGTGTAAGTGCTGAAATGCTTGATGATACAATGTTGTGAAAAAGAATTGTTTCATTTCTTGAGAGAAGAAATTATGCATCATTCTCAGAAAGAAAGAATAATTGTGGTAAAAATGTTTGAATGGCTTTAAATGCATTTTGAATCCCATGACTACCAGATAATGGAAGACATTGATATAGATGGGGATCATTTCTTGAAAATCATTCAATGTTTGAAGAAAAACCTGGTATGAATGCACAAAGTGCACCAGCAGGTTCTGTAATATCTTATAACAAATGAACAGGTTGAAGTGATGCTAGAAAAGAATATGGTCATGTTGAAATAGCTTTATGATCTTGAAAAGGATATTATTTTGGTAAACTTGCAAGTAACCCTGGATGAAGTAATAAGAATCCACAACAAAAAGATTATAGGGTTTTTGTTCCAAGGTGAGCAGAATCTAATACTGCAAAAGTTAATATTCCAAATCAGCAAACAAAATATACTTGAAATTATTGAGGAAGCACTCTTACTGATAGTTAATGTTTTGCACCTTAATAAAATTTATGATAAAATAACTAAGAATAATATATTTTTAGTTATTTTTTTATGTGAGCAAAAGGATTAGAAAAATTAGATATTACAGAGGAACAAGCAGCAATTATAGTTAAAAAGGAACTTCCATTAGAATTGATTGAGCCAGTTACAAAGGATTCTCAAGAAAAAAGAAAAGAATTGAAACTATCTATAGAGGATAAAGAAAAGCTTTCAAGGCTTGGAAAACATGATCTTCCATATCTAGAATTTTTAGAACTTTCAAAAGAAGTGAGATTTTATGAATGTACTAAAGGTAATGTTAATTTAAAAGATATCAAAGAGGGTAATGTTGAAAACCTTACTTTTGATTTTAAATTTGGCTTAGATAAAATTGATGAAAAAATTTACCTTTGAACAACAGCTGGTCAATTACTTCCTCAAGAAGTTACAGAGGTTTCTCTTCCTTGAAGTAGCTATAAAAGAAGTTGATTACTTTGAGAGTTTTTTAATGAATCTTGAAAAAGATTAACAATTCATCAAGGAACTGAAATAAAAATAACAAAACTTCTTTGAGAAGAAAATATAGTGAGACTTGAAGAGCAAAACTCTAAAAAGGTTAATACCTTCTTAGATACTCATAGTATTTACACAAAGGAAAAAAATCAATCAAAAAAGGTTTTACTTTTTCAAATTGCTGATGAAGCTCAAAAGAGAGATATTGATATAGATTTTGCTATTAAAATATGTATGTCCTCTATTGATTGAATGAATGCAAATGATAATTATGCAATTGCTGCAAAAATTGAGGATGTTTTAACTGAATTTGGTAGAATTAGAGGAATTTATAAAATTTCATGAGAATTAAATAATAAATGAAAGCATAATGATAGACTAGCTCTAGAAATGTTTAGTTTGTATGGTTGAAATAGATGGAAAGAAAAAGCAAAAGAGTATTGAATAAAAGATGAAAAGGTAAATAGTAATATTAATCTTTCAAAAGTTGATTTAAAGAACTCCTTTGGTTGAAAATTATCACAAGTAGATTTTAGGTGATTAAAAGATAAATACCCTAGAGAGGCAAGTATTAAAAATAATAATCCAGCATGATTAACTTATAATAAGACTTTTGCAAAAACTTTAATGAATCATGGAATTAATTTTTATAAAGGAACAGCTAGACCTTCATCAGAATGATTAAATTATTTTTGATTTAAAAATATGGAAGATTGAATGAATGCTTTTAATTTACTTTGGTCTATAAAATTGAAAAAAGGAGAAAATAAAACATTTTGAGACTTTGCAAAAAGGTGGGCAGTTGATTATGCTCCATATAAAAGACAATTTTCAAATATTTGGGATAAAAAAATTGTGACTTTAAGTATTAATGAAATTAATATTATTAAATCAAAACAAATGAGAATTGAAAGTCCATGAATGCATAAAGAATTAAAAAAAATAGGTGTTATATCTTAAAAATCTCAAACATCCCATTGCACAAAACCAAAAAATCTATACTATAAAAAGCATAGATTTTTTAATTACAAAAAAATGGGGGGATTTAAAAAAATATCATCAATACTATTTACAAAGAAAGCTTTTAAAAAAGCAATTGCATATGCACTTTTGATTTTATGTTTGTACATATTTAAAGATTTTTTAGGAATATTTTTACTTACATTTATTTTCTCTTATTTATTTTTTAGTCTGGCATGTTTTTTTCAAAAAAAGATGAAGCTATATTCTCAAAAAAATAAAGCATTTAAATATGTTTCAATGTTGCCTTTATGGTTAATAGTTTTATTTGAATACTTAATTTTTATAGGTATTATTATCTATATTGTTTCAAATATTATTCCTACCATTAAAACAGAAGTTACTTCTATTGTAGATGAGTTCTCAATAATTTCTGAAGAAGAAACTTTCTGAGAAATTCATTGAATCATTGAATGAGAATGAGTTGAAAAGTATTGAAGGCCAGAATCAGGATCTAAAAAAATTATTAGGTGAGTGAATGATTTTAAATCTAGTGTGTTACAAAAACTTATTCTTATTGACCCAGAAGATAATTTAAAGTTAACTGAATATATTGAAAACTTTTGAAAAGATCTTGATATAAAGTCTATTTCTTGATGAGTTATTACTCACTTAAGTGTGCTTTGAAATTCAGTACTAAAGATTTTGCTGGCACTTATATTGAGTTTTATTTTTATTGTTGATAGAAAGAAACTCTGAAATTATTTACAAAAAGTAAAAACTTCTAACTTTGGATTTTTGTATAAAGAATATAATCTTTTATTAGAAAAAGTAGTGAAGAGTTTTGGGCTTATATTGAAAGCTCAATCAATGATAGCTTTGGCTAATTCAATTTTAACAGTTATTGGGTTGTTAATAATATGATTTATATTTGGAAGTGACTCAGTTCCAACTTTTCCATATATTTTGACTCTTTGACTAGTAGTATTTATCTTTGGTTTTGTTCCAGTTTTGTGAGTAATACTTTCTTCAATTCCAATAATGTTAGTTGCATATATTACCTATGGTGACCCAATGGTTTTAATCTCAATAGTAGCATTAATAGTTGTAATTCATATGATTGAAGCCTATTATCTTAACCCAAAAATTGTTTCAAGTTT
>CALLPO010000055.1 GCA_938015605.1 uncultured Candidatus Altimarinota bacterium
TATCCAGAAATAGTAGATCTTATTAATACACCGGATATCATTATTGGTCATAATATTGAATATGATGAAAACATGGTAAAACTTGAACTCAGAAGACTTGAAAAAGAATATGAATATAAACCAAAACAAGTTGTATGTACTATGAATGAATCAATCTATTTCTGTAAACTTCCTAAAAGGGATGAGAAATCTGAAGGATTCAAAAGACCAAAGCTATGAGAACTTCATAAGAAGCTCTTTTGAGAGTACTTTATAGGAGCACATGACGCTCTAACTGATGTGGAAGCTACGCTCAGAAGCTATGTTGAATTAGTAAATAATGGTACTATTAAGATGAAAAAAACCGAGAAGAATGTAATGAGCCTATTTTAGAAAATAATTTAAAAATATGAGTAATTTCTGAGATTTAATAAATATTGATGAATACTGAGATAAAAGAGAACAGTTTAATGAAGATAGAGGTGATATCAGTTTTTATTGTAAAGATTGTAAAGAGATTGTAGAAACAACAAGGCCAAAAGAAAAAAAATATACATTTGTATGTCAGAAATGTGAATGAACAAATACAGTGATTGGTACACTAGAAGGATTAAAAAGTAATTACAGGATTAAATAAATAAAAAGTTTTGACAAAGTATATACTTTTTATATATTAGGTATATACTTTTAATATATTAGAACTATTTAAGTATAACATTTTTAACTATAACATAACTCTATTACAATGGACAAACAAGAAGCACTAAACAACGCGTTAGCTATGATAGAAAAACAATTTTGAAAAGGTTCTATTATGAAACTTGGAGACAAAGAAGGATGACTTGATATTGAAACTACATCATCTGGTTCTCTGTGACTTGACCTAGCTTTAGGTGGGTGATATGCTAAATGAAGAATTATTGAAATATATGGTCCTGAATCTTCTGGTAAAACAACACTAACTCTTCATGCAATTGCTGAATGCCAAAAAGCAGGATGAGTAGCAGCTTTTATTGATGCTGAACATGCACTAGATCCTAGTTATGCTAAAAAAATTGGTGTTGATACTGATAATCTAATCATCTCTCAACCAGATTATGGTGAACAAGCATTAGAAATCACTGACTCACTTGTAAGATCTGGAGCAGTTGATCTAATTATTATAGATTCTGTAGCAGCTCTTACACCTAAAGCAGAGATTGAATGAGATATGTGAGATTCTCACATGTGACTTCAAGCAAGACTTATGAGTCAGGCTTTGAGAAAAATTACCTGAGCAATTTCAAGAAGTGGAACAACAGTAATTTTTATCAATCAAATCAGAATGAAAATTGGAGTAATGTTTGGAAGTCCTGAAACTACAACTGGTTGAAATGCTTTAAAATTCTATGCTTCTCAAAGATTAGATATCAGAAGAAGAGCCACAATTGAATCAGGAACTGGACTTGATAAAGAAGTGAACTGAAATCTTACTTGTGTGAAAGTAATCAAAAATAAAGTAGCTCCTCCTTTCAGACAAGCTGAATTTGATATTATGTATAATGTGTGAATTTCTAAAGTTTGAGAACTTCTTGATATATGAGTAAAATCTGAAGTTATTAAAAAATCAGGTGCCTTCTACTCTTACTGAGAGACAAAACTTGGTCAATGAAGAGAAAAATCTAAAATGTTTTTAAATGAAAATCCAGAAATTGCTGTTGAAATTGAAGAAGTAATTAAAAATTCACTAGAAGACTAGTCACAAAAAAAACTCCAATAATGGAGTTTTTTTAATGATGAGATGTTATTCAAATCATTCTTTGAGTGTATGGAAGTTGTAGGTTACTTAATTCTTGAAGAAATAAGTCTCTTTTTTTAAGCTTAACAACATAAACATATATCAGTTCTTTATCTGTTTCAACTATTCTTTCAGGTTTTTTTGAAATTTTCTTAAGAGTTTTTTTACAGTTACAATTTACATTAAAGATAAATCTAACTTCTTTTTTGGATTCCTCCATGTCTCTTACTTCAACAACATCATTTAATGAACTAATTCAGGAAATAAGTGTAGCAATATCCATATCCTCTTCACCTTCAATTTCCATAATAATATGGTATAATCAAGCACTATCTAATGCGATACCACTTTGTAAAATTACAGCTCATAGTTCAGAAGTAACATTTACAACATCTGTAATTGTCTTGTAAGATTCTTCTGAAAAAATTGTTATATATTCTGTTTTCATGTGTGAAAATATTAGAAAATACTTTAGTAAAAAAACTCTAAATTTGATACAAAAATAGAGTTTTTAAGATTACTATTCTTTTAAATATGCCACCATTATATATATTTTCAGGATTAGTCAATATTTTCACTTTTTCTAGGTAATTATTCAACTCATAACTAAGTCATCTCAAAGGTAAACTGTACATATTTGTCCACTTGCAATTGCTCTTTGTTGAGATGTAAATACTACACTGTAATCACCCTTTTTATTGTCTAATATTCTGCATTCTTGATCAACCTGTCTATATCTAATTTTACAACAAGCATCAATTTTGTTTTTTCAATTAAAAATACTTTCTTTACCTTGAATATAATTAATATTATTCATAATTAAGTTATCCGAATAGAGTTTTATATCCTTATTTGTTCACACTATAATTTCGTTTTTTTCTAAATCTTTTTTTACAACAAAAATTGCTTCTTTTTGTCATCAAATATCTAGTCCTTTTCTTT
>CALLPO010000056.1 GCA_938015605.1 uncultured Candidatus Altimarinota bacterium
CAGGGCTTCAGTCATTTATAAATATGATTTCATAATCATACTTACTAAGTTTAATTGTTAGAATTTTAGTCAGTTCATCATAAATAAGATGCAAGCTTTTTTCATCTTTATATGCAGGAATAACAATTGATATTAATTTCTTTGACATAATAATTTTAATTATTTTTATATATGCAAAATATCCTACAATAAAAAAGCTAAAAAACAAGTTTTTTTAGCTTTTAAAACACATAATCTATCCTTTGAATGATTTTCAGATTCATTCATAATTGAATCAGTATTTTCTAACTTCTTTTTTATCCCAAATATTTCTTCAGTCTATAATGATATTACCATTCATCAAATCCTTAATTTTTTCAAAATTCACCATTCTGAAAGCATCCCATTCTGTAAGTATTAACAATGCATCTGCTCACTTAAGTGCTCTATAATTACTTTTAGATAATATTAGGTTATTCTGTTTTAATGATTTTTCCTTATGTAGAAAACTGTTATAGTGACTTTTAATATTTTCCATAGCCACAGGGTCATATGCTTGGATTTTTCCAATTCCTGAATCTAATAAACTATCGATAATAGCTAAACTAGGTGCATCTCTAATATCATCAGTTTTTGGTTTGAACGCTAGTCACCAAATAGCAATAGTTTTTCACTTGATATCTAGTTTTTGAGAAAGTTTTTCAATTATTTTTAATTTTTGTTTTTCATTTACTTGCTCAACAGATTTAATTATATTGAAATCATAATTAAAATCTTTTCCAGTTTCAATTAATGCTTGTACATCTTTTGGAAAACAGCTTCATCAATATCCAATACCTGCATGTAAGAATCTTGAACCAATTCTATTATCCATTCCAATTCATTTACTAATATCACTAATATTTGCTCATGTGAGTTCTGCAAAATTGGCAATTTCATTTATGAAACTAATTTTAGTTGCTAGAAATGAATTAGCAGCATATTTGATAATTTCAGCGGATTTAATATCTGTGAAAAATAATGGTCTATTACTTCTCACAAATGGTTTATATACTTCCTTCATAATTTTCTTAGCCTCTTTTGATTCCACTCAACAAACTATTCTGTCTGGTAACATAAAATCTCTTACCGCTACCCCTTCTTTGAGAAATTCAGGATTAGATACTATGTCAAAATTAATATTTGTATTTTTAGTAATTATCTCCTTGCAAATTTCCCCAGTTCAAACAGGGACTGTAGATTTATTGATAAATACTTTATAGTCTGTCATATATTTTCAAACTGTTTGAGCAACAGCTTTCACATACTGTAGATCTGCTCTATAATTTTTATCAGGAGGTGTTCAAACAGCAGAAAAAATAGCAGCTGCAAATTCAACTCAAGCTTTTGCATTTGTAGTAAACTGAAGCCTTCATTCTTTAAAGTTTCTTTTGACCAACTCTTCTAAACCAGGTTCATAAATTGGGATAATTCATTTTTTTAAATTATCTACTTTTATTTGATCAATATCAATACACATTACTTCATGTCACACTTCAGCAAGACATGTTCAAGTAACTAAACCTACATATCATGTCCCAAAAATTGTTATTTTCATAGTTTTTTTATAATTTTATTTTCTCAACTTCATTCACAAAATTCATAATCCAATAACTCAATCACACAAGCTAAACCACAACCTAGATCAAACTGATATGAGTATAGCAATTTCTAATGGTAATACAAGTGTAAGTAACAGAGTTAAAACTCACTCCCTCACTCATAATCAATTGGGAGCAAAGATAGCAATAATTCATATGGCTCATGCAAATATCCATGCAAAAGCATAAAAGACAATATCATTAATTGAAGAAACTTGAGTAAGACTTGCTACAAAAAAGACAAAACTGATTCATTTAAGAATCATTGAGAGACTATATCAAAATAAGTATTTAAGTATTTGTTTGAGTGGTAAAAAATATTTTTTATCAAGGGGAGTTTTTTTGAATAATTTTAATAAAAAATTCAGTGTTTTATTAAAAATAAATGGATGAATAATACTTATTCAAATCATTAGAGAGAGGGAAGAGAGTATTACATATATGTTATGCTGTGTTCACCAAAAGTAATATATAATAAAGGGGAGTGATAGTAAAAATGAACTGATAATTTGAAAAATATGCTCATATAAACATGATAAAAAGCTTTCTTTTTTAGTGATTCATTTTTTTTCTAAATATAAAACCTTAGTAGCAATCATTGCAACTTTTCATGGAATATATTTACTTATCCAGCTGATAGCATTGATGTAGTGAATATGAGAGTTAGTGATTTGATCTTTATTTAATAAACCTTTCCAGAGTATTCATAGACTATAAAAAAAAGTTAAAAAACTCAGTAAGCTTAAAAATAAGTAGAAAGAATTAATTTGAAAATCAAAATCCTTAATTTCTACAAAATTTGAATACAGAGTTTTTCAGAAAAAATAGAGTATTCAAAAAAAGAAAGTATAGAACATTATTGTTTTTATACTACTTTTCATAGTATTTTTTCTTACTTAAATACAGATCATCTTCTATAAGTTTTCTGTTTTTTGAAATTAAGTCTCAAATAATTCAAAGTCAGTAGAATTGGAAAGCAAGAATGAGTAATACTCATGAGAGAACCAGTGATTGTACCTTACCAGTGTTATCAGGAAATTGAATATAGTAGTAGAGAAACCTAGCTAATCAAATAGATCAAAATACAAAAAATAGGGTTCAGAGGCTAAAAAATATCTTGAGAGGATTGTACATTGAATAGACTCTGAGCATTATCTGCCCAGTAGAATACATATGATGAAAAATATTTTTGAAAAGCCTTGATGGTCTTGTAGGAGCATTAGTTTTGATTTTGATTGAATCAATTTTGAGTCATTTACTTCATGCTTGAATAAGGGTATCAACAGCATATGAAAAACTTGAGGTAATGTTTAACTTGAGAAGTGATTCTTTTGAGTATGCTCTGAAACCACTCACACTATCAGGAACCTGTGTTCATGATAAAAATCTCACGACCATACTTCCAAACCATTGAAAGAATTTTTTAATAATTCAAAAGTGTTTGATAGAGCTTGTTTGTCTATCACCCATAACAATATCTGCATTGTTTTTTATAAGAGGTTGGACCAATTTTTCTATATATTTTCAAGGATATTGATTATCTCAGTCTGTATTGACTAAAATATCAGCTCAATTGTTTAGAGCATTTTCAACACCTGTTCTGAATGCATTTCATAGACCTGCATTTTGTTTGTGTTTAAGAATATATTTTACTCAAAAATCCTCAGCAATCTTGATAGTTTTATCACTACTTCCATCATCAATTATCTGTGTTTCAATCTTTGAAATTCACTTAATAGTAGTAGGAAGTTCTCTCAAAACTTGTTGCAAAGTTTCTTCTTCATTATAACAGGGGATTTGAATTATTAGTTTCATTTATATTAATTTTCTTTTAATCAAAGTAACAAACAATAATATAAGAGAAAGTATAGCAATTAACATATTAATTACAAATACTTTTATGTTAAATCAAGTGCTTGAAATGAAACTTGGAATTTTTGGACTAAAGTTTTCAAGAGTGAAT
>CALLPO010000057.1 GCA_938015605.1 uncultured Candidatus Altimarinota bacterium
GCATGCTCTCTAATTTTTTTTGCATCAAATTTTAGGTTTTCAAATTTTTCAATAGCCTGATTAAGAGATTCTGGAGTTTGTTCTTCAAAGAATATTCAGGTTTTTCAATCAACAACGGTTTCAAGTGCTCATCATTTTCAATATGCTATTACTGGTGTTCAAGTTGCTTGTGCAGCAATTGGTACAAGCCCAAAATCTTCTTCAGGTGGGAATAAGAATGCTTTAGCTTTAAGGTGAAGGGCATTAATTTTTGTATTATTAGTTTCATAAATCCACTCAATATTTGGTTTTGATATTTTTTCTAAATCTTGAGAGAGTTTGTTTTTTACATTAGAAACTATCTTAATTTTTTTTCAACTTTTATTAAAAGCATTAACTATAAGATCAAATTTTTTGTAAGGAATACATCTTCCTGCATAAAAATAATAGTCTGATTTCTCTTCAGTAAAATTAATGTTTTCTACATCCAAACATGGATAGAGAACTTTACTGTCTCTATCATAATACTTACTAATTCTGTTAGCAGTGTTTTTAGAATTTGCCAAAAAATAATCAGGACGTTGGGCAGCACAAAAATCCCATGTTCTAAGCTTATGAACAATTTTTGGCATAATCCACTTAGCTAGAGGATTAAGTATACCAAATTCCATCATGTTAATGTATTCATGATAGTGGCTCCAAAAATATCTTGTAGGAGTGTGGCAATAACAAATTTGAAGACAATCAGGTTTAGTTATTACTCACTTACTTTCAGCAGAAGTAGAAGATATTACTACATCATATTCACTCAAATCAAAACTCTCAAAAGCAAGTGGTCTTAGAGTAAGAGCAAGTTTATGTGATTTGTTTAGAAGTGGAATTTTTTGAATGAAGCTCGTAGTGATTTTCCTTCACTCAAAAGCGAGGTTATTTTCTTGAAAAAATATACTTGTAAAAATATCGGCTTGAGGAAATGTTTCGAGTAATTGTTCTAAAACAATTTCAGCTCATCACCAATCTTTAATCCAATCACATACTATGGCAATTTTTTTATTCTCAATCATATTTTTATACATTACTTTCTTCCCTTAGACTTAAGGGGAGATGCCTATAAGGCAGAGGGGATAATTAAACTAAAAAAATACTATTAAATATTAATAGTATTTTATGTTTTTTTTATTTTTTAGCAATGAATATTTTCTATTTAAAATCTAAAAAATGTTTGCTATAATAATTTTTAGCGAATTCAAGATTTTGTAGAACTCTATCCTCATTACCAGCTCACAGTTCGATCTGTCTAAGTTTTAATGTAATATGACCATTATATCATACAGTTTTTAACTTCATGAAGAAACTTTCAAGAGGTAGGTATGAAATTCATCCACCTGCTGTTCCTGGTAGTAGACCAGTTTTAGTCCCTCTTCTGTCAGAGAAAAACACATTTTTTATGTTACTTCAAAGCATTTTTTGTGCTTTAAGGATATCCATTCAAGTTGAAGGATCAATTGCAGCAATATCTAGAGTAGCATCTCCTGTCACTTTTTTAAGTTCACTGAGTGTTGAATTTTTATATTCAGGTATGATAAAGAACATAAACTTTGCCTCAACATTTTGAATACATATGCTTAAATGAGAATCTTTTTTAACTCTTGGAAGATAGTTACTAAACCATTTAGTATTTTTATCCATTAAATGTGGTGGAGAAAATGTAACAAGTTGTGCATTTGTAGTTTTAGCAAGAGAAACAATTCTATCTACTCTTTTTTCATTCATTCCTTTTAAGGGAGCTGTAATTGATATAACAGGTATACCAAATGCATCACTTAAACCTTTAACATAATCTTCATCCCAAAAATCATAGTTAAGTTTATTGAGTGTGATATCTATACCATCATAGTTAGCTTTTTTTGCAAAGCTAAAAATTCTATGTAGTGAATATCCTGTTAGGCTTGAAGTAGAGAGTAGTAGCATGTTCCTTTTTTGTAATATTTGTAATATATTTATATCTTAACATATAAATATTTATAATACAAAAAAAAGAAGAAAGATTATATTTCTTCTCTTCCTCACATAAAAGGAATAAGTACTTCTGGAATTTTAACATTACCATCTTTTGTCTGATAATTTTCAATTACTGCAATTAAACATCTACTTAAAGCAATTACTGTTCCATTAAGTGTATGAGCATATTGAGATTTATTACCCTCATCTTTGTATTTTATTGCAAGTCTTCTAGATTGATATTCTCAAACATTTGAACAACTTGTGACTTCTCTAAACTTTTGCTGTCCTGGCATCCATGCTTCTAGATCAAATTTTTTCATTGCAGGGTTTCACAAATCTCAACTACAAACATTCATTTTATTGTAAGGAATTTTAAGTGATTGCCAGATATCTTCCTCAATAGCAACCATCTCATCATGAAGTTTTTGAGATTCTTCTTTCTTACAGAAGGTTACCATCTCAAGCTTATCAAATTGATGTCCTCTAAGAATTCCTCTCGTATCTTTTCAAGCAGATCAAGCTTCTCTTCTGAAACAACTAGAGTATGCTACGTATCTCTTAGGTTCTTCTAGGTCTAGCGTTTCTCAAGCATGATAAGAAGTTACAGGAACTTCAGACGTTCATATCATATATAGGTCATCCACTCAAGGGTTCACTTGATAAAGACCATCTTCATCTGCAGGATAGAATCCTGTACCAAATAAAGCTTTTTGCTTTGTCATCAAAGGAGGGAGAATTGGTGTATATCATTTTGCTCATAGTTTAGAAAGAGCAAAGTTAATAATAGCAAATTGTAGAAAAACAATGTCTCATTTAAGGTACCAAAATCTTGCTCCTGAAATTTCTGATCCTTTTTCAATATCTATCCAGTCTTTTTTTTCACCAATTTCATAATGAGTTTTTGGTTCAAAATCAAATTTAGTTGGTTCAAGAAAAGTAGAATCAAGAATATTATCTTCATCTGTAATTCAGATTGCAGCTGTTTCATCCAATATATTAGGGATTCTCCAATACAGGTCTTCCCATGATACTTGAATAGCTTTTTGTTCTTCCTCTAAAAGTTTTAACTCATCTCATACTTTTTTCATTTCAGCAATTTTTGCTGGTTTTTCCTCATTACTCATTTGAGGGATTTCTTTACTTACAGAATTTCTTAGAGACCTTAGTTCATCAGTTTTAGTAATTAAAAGATTCTTTTGTTTATCTAGTTCTAAAAAAGCATCTAAATCAATTTTAAGATTTCTTTTTTTGATGTTATCCTTCACTAATTCAGGATTTTCTCTAATTATTTTAATGTCTAACATGTGTGTTGTAATTATATGTATTTATTTGCAGCTATATCAGCTTCTTTCTTCATACTTCTGTCTTTGAGTACTTGTTTCTTTTCAAATTGTTTTTTTCATCTAACAAGTCCAACTTGAATTTTTATAAGACTTCATTTGAAGTATAAGGAGAGAGGAATAATTGAATATCCTTTTTCTCTGGATTTTCCTTCAAGATATACAATATCTTTTTTATGTAGGAATACTTTTATTTCTTTTACAGTGTCAATACTCATACTTTTTGGTAATGCCTTCCATGCACTAATATGCATATTTTTTATGTATAAAGCATTTCCATTGATAATTATAAAACTTCATTTTAAATTTGCTCATCAGTGTCGAATACTTTTTGTTTCATACCCAGTTAGCTCAACTCAACCTTCATAACTTTTAATTATTTCATAGTCAAAAAAAGCTTTTTTATTTTTTGTTATTTCTCATTCATTTTTTTTCTTTTTCATACTTACTAATTAATGATCATGATTTTCATGACTTTTAAAGATATCACCTTGTCCATTTACAACTGATGTAGCATCTAGTCATTTAAGGTACCAGTCCCAATCCATAATATCTTCGAGTGAATATTTTCAAGCTTTTTTGGGATTATATGGATTTTTTTGAATTGGGAAATGTAGATGAAAATTTGTATAATCTCTATCAGGTACTCATGTTTTCCCAATAGTTCAAATATCTGTTCATTCAGTAATAAAAACACCTTCTTCTATATTGTCATAGATATTGTCTAAGTGAGAATAGAAAATAACATCTCACTTCATTGTTTTAAGCCAAACTTGGTTTCACCTCAATATATCAAGATTTCTTAATTTTTCTGAATGAGTGATTGGGAGAGTTTTTTTGATATTTGAAATATCTTCATATTCAAAATCTCTCACAACCCTTATGATTATTCCATTATCAATAGCTGAAACTGGAGTTCATAGTGGAGCCATAATATCCCATCAATGATGTATCCCATCAGTATATTCTTTCCTATAATTTCTATCAGCATTTGGAATCACATTCAATCCTGTAGCAATTTCATACCCTTTAACTGGAAGACTATATTTATCCTGTCTTTTTTCTACAATCTTATCTAGAAGATTATTTTTATAAACAAGTTGTTGGTATATTCTTTGTTTCTGTAATTGTGACATAAAGCTTGATCCTGATGATTTTTTTAGTTCTTTATACTGTGAATAAGTTTTAATTTTTTCTGATAATGCTATTTGGGTTTTTACAATATCTTGACTACTATAATCGAGTATAAGAGAATAGAGTTGAGTTTTCTTCTCAAAAGTGAGTTTAAAATTAGTATTAACAAAAATTTCTTCTCAAAGTTTTAGATTAAAATTAGGATTTTGACAATGCTGATCAGATAATGTAAATTTAAAAAAGTATATATCTTCTTCTTGTGTAATAAATGTTGATTCACTTTCACAGTTAGTGTGAATATAAGCCTTACTAATATCTTTATTACTTTTGAAAGAAAGAATTACTGAATCTAAACCTTTTACATCTACAAAGATATTTTTTCCACTCTTATCTACAAAATTAATTTTTTTAGAAAAATTGATATACGCTCAATAAGCTAACCCTATTCAGGAAAGCATTGAAAGAATAATGAATATACTTATGAGAACTTTTTTCATTTATATAGCTTATAATATAATACTTAAATAGTATAATGTAAATAGCTATTTTTCAAGAAAAAATAGCTATTTGTTGTTAAAAACTTTTGAGTACTAT
>CALLPO010000058.1 GCA_938015605.1 uncultured Candidatus Altimarinota bacterium
CTCTTTAGTCAAAAAAATAATATAATTTAGGTTGAACAAACAAGAAAAGTATTTTTAATTAACTTTCAACAACATGTTACTAGAAAAAAGAAATAATGCATTTACACTTGCAGAATTAGTTGTAGTTATATCAATATTAGCAATTCTCTCTACTGTTTCATTTATATATTTTGCAGACAATATTTCTTCAACAAGAGATACAAAAAGACTATCAGATATTGCCTCAATTGAAACTGCTCTAAAAGCATATAAACAAACTAAATGATCATTCCCATATCCATGAAATACTTTTAATATTACTAATAATAGTTTCATTGTTGCCTCTCAATGAAAATTAGATAAAAATGTGAGACTTTCTAGTTTAGAGAAACTCCCTGAAGATCCTAAAACACAATGAAGTTATATATATTCAATTACTCATACCAAACAAGAATTTGAATTAGCTGCAACTCTTGAAAATGAAGAAAGCTCTCAGACTCTTTTATCTGGAAACTATAAATCAGTTTCTAAAAATGTACTTCCATCAATTACTCTTGCACATGATTCATGAGATATAGAAATATTCGATAGTCCTGTTTGAAATGGAGATGAAAATAGAAAATTATTTTTATTTAATGAAGTTTCATATAATCTTCCTTATACTTTTAAATGATGAGGAGCTCCTTTTAGTAAATGAGTTGATTTTACAGTTCTTTTGGCAGAAGCCGAGACATATGATTATTGGCAAAATAGTGACTATACAAGTTGTGAAGAAATATACGAGGCAAATAAAAGCATTTGAAACTGACAATATCAGTATTTAACATGAGGAACACTTCAAAATACTACTTGTGATATGGTTACTATTGCTTCATCATAATAAATACTTAATTATTTGACTTTTATTTGACATATTTTTTAATATATATTATTATGTTTATATAAATTTAATATTTTTACTTAAATTAAAGGATGTCAGAGGAAAATAAGAAAAAAATTAATCTTTCATGATTAAACATCGGGAACAATAATTCATCTAAAGAAGAGGAGATTATTGAAGTTTTAGATATACCCGAAACTCCTGAAGATACAAAAACTGTTGAAGTTGAAAAAAAAGTAAAATCAAACAAAATTTCACTTGCATGAATGAAAGAAAAGAGATCAGATAATTCTGTTAAAAAAATAGACAAAGAAACTATTCAAACAAATACTGAAGAAAAAAAAGATAGCTCCCCTGAATCTGAACAAAAAACAGAAATTTCA
Organism: uncultured Candidatus Altimarinota bacterium; assembly: GCA_938015605.1. Taxonomy (GTDB): domain Bacteria; phylum Patescibacteriota; class Gracilibacteria; order BD1-5; family UBA6164; genus CALLPO01. Next base: position 1,243 of record CALLPO010000058.1, read on the forward strand.
CTCAATGATAAAAAGGTAGAGGTGCGTCTTGAAAAAGAAGAAGAACCAAAAGAAGAAGAATCAACAAAATTAGTAGATGATAAAGATATAAAAAAAACAGGTGTAAGTCTTAAAAAAGCAACTAATAGTACAAATATAGATTGAAAAGTAGAAGTAAAAGAAACTGCTAAAATAGATGGAGAATCAAAAGGTGATAAAGAATCACTATTCAGTAATTATACTTCTGATTTTGAAAAAGATGAATGAACCATCGTAGATAAAATAAAAGAACTTTGAAAAAAACCTCAAACAAGAGTTCTTCTTGTTGTATTCCTTATCGTATCAACTATTTTATGAATAGCTGGGTTATTTATTGTAGACCCTAAAAGGCACTCAATTAGTCATTATAAAGCAGTACTAATGGGATTTTATAATAAACAGACAGGAAACAATACATATATAGAAACTAATACTGAAATTAAAAATACTCAAGTAGCTGAGATAGCTTGGGAAGATAAAAAAGTTGATAGAAATGGTTATCGTATATCTATAAAAACCAAGACTAATACTGATGGAGTTAAAATGTATAAGTTCAATAATTCTGAATTTGATACCATTACAAAACTTAATAATGAAATTGATATTGAAATTAAAAAAATTAAAACAAATAAAGTAAAAGATTTTTTACTCACTCCTAGTATCAATAGGTCAAGTAAAGATGAAGATCAGAGTAAGGAAGAACAAAATGAGGCTTCAGCAGAAAGTAAAACAGCTCCAAAAAAATCAGCACTCCAGCTTCTTCAAGAAAGAAAATAAAACAAGAAATTTACTTCTTGTTTTTATTTTAAATTATTTTTTGTATTTATGTCAATAGATTATATTTAACATATTTTTTTTCTTATGATACTATAATAGTAATTATGTTATCGTTACTGTAAAAAAAGGAATGTACAAGACAACTGAAATAGACCAAATTGAGATTAAAAAAAATCTCTGAGACACTATTACCTACATTGATAGTATTTTTATTAGTTCTATAGAAAGCCAGACTTCAGATATCCATATTGAACCATTAAAAGAAGCATTACTCATAAGGTTTAGACAAGATGGTGACTTTGTAATCTTTGATAAAATTCATAGAGATAATATTTCAGCTGTTATTACTAGACTAAAAGTTCTTGCTAAAGTTAAAATTGATGAAAACAAAAAACCACAAGATGGTAAAATTGTTTTTTATTATGAGGCTGAAGACATGAATGTTGATATCAGATTTTCATCATTCCCTACAACATATGGGGAAAAGATTGTAATGAGAATATTGAAACCTGATGAAGGTTTAACAAGTATTGATGCTCTGTGACTTATTGATGTAAACCTTGTAAAAGTAAGAGAAGCACTCAAGAGTAAATATTGAATTATTCTTGTTTCTTGACCTACTGGTTCATGAAAATCTACAACTCTTTTTTGAGTTTTAAAGAATTACAACCCTCTTGAATATAATATTTCAACACTTGAGGATCCTATTGAGTATGATATTGAATATGTGCATCAATCTCAGGTAAGGCCTCAAATTGGATATACATTTTCTGCATGACTTAAATCACTAGTAAGGCAAGATCCTGATATTATAATGGTGGGGGAAATAAGAGATGAAGAGACAGCTACTCTAGCAGTTGAAGCTGCTCTGACTGGTCATTTGGTTGTATCTACAATCCATACCAATTCAGCTCCTGGTACAGTTCAAAGACTTATAAATATGTGAGTTGAACCTTTTCTTTTGTCTTCAGCTATGAAAATGATTATTAGCCAAAGACTTTGAAAAAGAATTTGTAGTCATTGTAAAACAGAATACACACCCACAATTGCAGAATCAAAAATGATTGCAAGATATCTTCTCCCTATTGTAGAAGAGGAAAATGTAGAAGATATTACTTTCTATCATTGAGCATGATGTGAAAAATGTTGAGATAGTTGATACAAATGAAGACTGTGAATCCATGAAGTTCTTATTATTGAAGATTACTTAGAACCAATGATTTTAGCTAAAGCCAGTGCTAATGAAATGGCTGAAGAAGCTATAAAACATTGAATGATTACTATTGTTCAAGATGGTCTTATTAAAGCAACTCTTTGAGATACTACTGTTGAAGAAGCTCTTAAATTAATTTAAAAACAATTTATGTTTGGAGGAACAAAAACATCCATTGACACTACAAAAATTCGTAACATAAATGATGTTAAGAAGATTGTAAAATTTTATGTTAAGAAAAAAATGTGGGACGAAGCTTCACATCTTTTAAAAGAAACTAAAATTCATGAGAAAAATAATGCCAACAGACAAATTGAAAATCTTGATGAAAAAATTGAAACACTTGAAAAGTGAATAAGTTCAAAAAAATATGATTTACAGAAAGAAAAAGTACTGAAACTTCTCAATAAAAATATAGATCTTTTACATGAACTTGAAGAGTTTTATATCCAAGAACAATCAAAACATAAATTCATACCTGAAGCAATTGAAAGATATGAGGATGCTGTTAAATCAATCAAGACTCTATTACTATTAAGTGACTGGGATAAAGCAAAAGAAGTTCTTACAGAAATTCAGGAAACTGAAAAAAATGCATTTGATAAGCTCATCGCTAAGTTAGATACAGAATGAGACACAATTTTTTCTGAAAGTGAGAAGAAAAAGCAAAGAAAAATTTATCAAAAAAAAGAAATTCAAGTGAGTAAACTTCTTTTTGATGTTGAAACAAAAGAAAGAAATCATAACAATAAAATAACTGCTGCAAAATTCAAAATTAGGTTTAAAAAAATCAAAAGTGAAATAAACCTTCTTACTAAAACATGAAGGAGCCCTCAAGCCCTTAATGTTTTACAGTCTTTTCTAGAGGATAACAAAGAAAACTCTTCTGTTATAAAGTTTTATAATAAAGAAAGATCTAAAATATTAAAAGGGTTAGAGATTATCAAGAAAAAAGAAGAAAATAAAATAAAACAGAATCTACAAGAAGAAGCTTTTAAATTAGCTGGAACAACACTCAAAAGTGAGGAATCTGTTACAGAAAAAAAAGAGGAATCACAATCATTAGTAAAAAAATTAAAAGATAAAATAAACTTTTATACCAAATTAAAAGAAAGAATTAAGAAAAAAAGACTTGTGGATGAAGTAACTCTTTTGATTGAAGAAAATGATGCAACTAACAAGAATATTGCTGAGAGTAAAATGGCTACAATCCATAAGTGACTAACAAAAGAAATTTATACTGATCAAATGTTTGGTTTTGATCTATATTGAAAAATACTCTGAGCAGATAAAATTTCTGGTGATACATTTTGATTCAATGACCTAAAAGATAAATATAGTTTATTCTTATGAGATGCAACAGGTCATGGTATTAAAGCAGGACTTATAGTTACTCTTATGACAAGAATTTTTAACAAATTTGTAGCTAAAAAAAGTCTCACAGAATTAGCTTTTGAAATTAATAACTGATTAAAACAAGATTTACAAAGTAGAAACTTTATAACTTGAATTTTATTTCAAGTTAATAAAGACAATACAGATGTTGTTAACTATGTTTGATTTGGTCATGAACCAATGCTTATATATAGAAAGGCCACAAAAGAAGTTGAAAAGGTAATTCCTTGAGGGCTTGCTGCTTGAATAAGGATGATTAAAAAAGTTGAAGATATCAAAGAAAAGCAAATGACACTTAGTGATGGAGATATGGTTTTATCATTTAGTGATTGAGTTATAGAAGCTAAATGAATGAAATGAGAGTTCTACTGAATGGATAGACTTACAAAAAGTTTTCTCATACATGCACAGCTAGAAAAAGATTCAACAACAGTGTACCATAAAATTATTAATGACCTTATTGCCTTTAGAGGTTGATCTGCTTTTGTTGATGATACAACTATTATGATACTTAGAAGAGATACTGATAATGATATACAATCAAGAGATTCTAAATACATTGCAACACTTAATGAAAAACAACCTCTCAACAAAAAAGATCATTCAAGATTGTATTGAAAATCTAAGAATCAAATAAAAGTTGAATTAGCAAAAATAAAAAAGGAAAAGGAACTCCAACTTATAGTTGCTAATCTAAAAAAACATTATCAGATATGAGAATTTCTTACACTTAAACAAGAGGCCGTTAGACATATTAAAAACTGATGGGTGCATAAAGATATTAATATGTATTTAAGAAAAGCACTTGATAACGAAACAAAGTATAGAGTAAACCTAAAGAATCAAAAAGTAGAAAATAAATTTAATGTACTAGAACAGTTATATAAGGCTTGAGATTATGAGACAGTTATACAGGAAGCCGAGTATATTATTTCAAAAGAGTGAGATATATAAAATAATTTAAAACAAATTAATGTTTATTAAGAAAACATTTTACGATAAATACTGAAACTTTGATAATAAGCAATTTTTAGTGCTGCTTGAAAAAGCTAAAAAAGCTCAAATTACTAAATCAAAAAAGTGACCTTGATTCAAAAATAAAGAAATCACTCTTTTTCAATCTGCATCTAAACAAGATTTATGGGAATTTGTAAACAAACTTTCAATATTTCTAAACTCCTGAATTGATATTAAATGAGCTCTTGCCATTCTAGTCAAACAAACAAAAAATCCATACATGTGAGATATTATTGCAGAAATAAGAGCAAATATAGACCATGGTATTTGAATCAGTGAAACAATGATTAATTATCCAAAAGTTTTTGATAATCTTACTACTTCCTTAGTAAATGTTTGAGAACAAACTGGTCAACTTGGTCTTATTCTTGATGAATTAGATAAAACACTATTAGAAAATATTGAACTAAAATGAAAAGTTAAATGAGCCATGATATACCCTATTATCTTGTTTTCATTAACTATTATGATGGTAATATTTATGATGGTATTCATTATACCTAGAATTACTGAATCATTTGATAAGGCTGGATCTGAACTTCCTAAACTTACTCAGGTTGTTGTTGCTGTATCAGAGTTTTTAATTAATCAATGGTATATTTTATTAGCATGAGTAGCTATATTTGTAGTAATAATTAAAATAATTAATTCTACTTATCTATGAAAACTTATGTTTGCCGCATTTTTTACTAAACTCCCTATTTTTGGGTACATTGTAAAACAATCAAATGTAGTATACTTTATTAAGGCTTTTACTCTATTACAAAATGCTTGAGTATTACTTCTAGATTCACTTAAAACATCAAGTAAGGTAGTTCCAAATCTTCTCTATAAAAAAGAACTTATTAGGGTAAAAAATGAAGTAGAAGTTGGTCTTACAATATCAAAAGCACTTGGTCTTAATTTAGAATATGAATCTAGTATTTATACAAATAAACTCTTTACAGAGGAATTTGCATATGTAGTAAGTACTTGAGAAGAAACTTGAAGCCTATCTAAATCACTTGCCAAAATCTGAATAAACTACAATAAAGAACTTCAAAGATATATTTGAAATCTATCATCTATGATGGAGCCTGTAATTATTGTGATTGTTTGATTCCTGGTAGGGACAATTGTAGTAGCAATTATGCTACCATTCTTTGAACTTGGTAAGGTAGCAAAGAAACTATAAAATAGTCAATATTGACACTTAATATGATACAAAAAAAGAGTTTATATAGTTAAAAACTCTTTTTTTGTGTCTAGAACTAGTGTTCTTCACTCATTCTTCAATGTTAAAAACTTTATTATAATTATTACACTAAATATTGTCCACTCAAAATAAAAAATAGATTTGTCAAAGGCTCTCTTTTATTATATCATTAAACAGCTTTTAGTTGGAGCATCATAAAAAAACTAAAACATTAATAAGAGGATTAATTTTTCCTAAATGATAGTATATTTTTGTATATCTGGAACAACTAATTCCAGAATCTAAATATAAATATATGTGATCATTTAAATAAATTATATTTTATATATGTAACTTTTATCATACTATGAGAAAGAATACAAATAGTGCGTTTACTTTAGTTGAGCTAATTGTTGTTATTACAATTCTTGCTGTTCTAGGTACAATTGCATTCATATCTCTACAAGGATATTCAGCTGATGCTAGAAATTCTAAGAGAACAAGTGATGTTAATAACATCCAATCAGCTATGTGAATTAAACAAGCTGAAGGTTCAAGTCTAATGGCTTTTGTTTGAACACAAAGCAATAAATTAGCTTCTATTGCTCTAGGTGGTGCTGCTGCAGGTGCAGTTGCTGATGCTGACTATAATGTTGGTTCTCCTAACTACACTGCTCTTGGTGTTAAACCAGATGAATTTAAAGATCCAGCTGGTCAAGAATATAAAATTGGTGTAACAACTAGTTCTAATGGTAAACTTGAAATTGCTGCTTCATTAGAAGATGGTTCAGCAAGAGCTGCTCTTGTGAAAGGAACTTATAGTCCAAGATTAAATACAACTACAGGTGCTGTAACAGCAGTTAGTGGTAATATTATTACTCTTTCTGCTACAGATACTAATAAATTTTCTAAAGGTGATTCTGTAACTGGAACACCTGGTTGAGCAGTTACTGTTAGTAAAGTAGCTAGAGACGGTATTACAATTACAGTTAGTGATGGTTCTGCATTTACTACTTCTTCAACAGTTGCATTAACTGCTAGTGAATCACTAGGTCTAGTTGAGGGTATAACAACTGCTACAACTCCTGTAACTAACAATGGTGCTAACCTTCCTTACTAATAAATACTTTGTATTTACTTTAGTATAGAAATTAAATAAAAAATATCTTAACATTTTGTTAAGATATTTTTTTTAGGATTTTTTTATCCTCCATTTAATCCTTCTTTAATAAGTTTTGGATTATTAGCATATTTAAGTCATTCTTCTTCACTAATAACTCAAGTAGTGATGAATTCAATAATATCTTGCTCAAGAAGTTGCATTCATTCTCTTGCTCACATCTGCATAATAGAAGGAATTTGAAAAACATCATTCTCTCTGATAAGATTTGCAATAGCTCAATTATTTACAAGAATTTCTTTTGCCATTCTTACTCAAGTTCAGTCTTGAGTTTTGAGTAATCTTTGAGAGAATACAGCAACTAGAGAATCTGCTAGCCCAAGTCTTACTTGGTTTTGGTTCGCTGCAGGAAAACTATCAATCACACGAGAAACTGTTTGAGAAGCACTTTTAGTATGAAGTGTTGAAAAAACTAAATGACCAGTCTCAGCTAGAGTTAAAGCCATTTCAATTTCTTCTTTATCCCTCATCTCCCCAAATAATAGAACTTGTGGATTTTGTCTCATTGCCCCTTTTAGTGCAATGTTATAATTAGGCACATCTCTACCAACTTCTTTATGCTCAAAGATTGATTTTTTGTGAGCATGAACATATTCAATAGGATCCTCAATCGTAATTACATGTTTAGAATAATTTTCATTAATAAAATCAAGCATAGCTGCTAGTGTAGTAGATTTACCTGAACCTGTTGGTCATGTAACAAGTATAAGTCATTGACCTACTTTACATACATCTTTAAAAATATCTGGAAGATTCAAATCTTTAATGTTTGGAATTTTACCAGTTAGTAGTCTTAAAACTACCATGTAGTTTCACATTTGGAAACTCACATTTCACCTAAATCTTCTATTTCCATGAGAAAATGAAAAATCCAGATTTCTAGTTGCTACAAGTTTTTCATGTTGTTCTTCTGTAATTACAGATTGAGCAAATTCCATAGTATCTTTCCATGTAAATTTTTCGATTCACTCATCTATTCTTAAAATTTCTCACCCAATTTTAATTCAAGGGTATGTTCAAGCAGTGATATAAATATCACTCCCCTCATTATCAATCATAACTTGTAGAAGTTGATCTTTTACCTTATGATCTTTTTTAATGATAGAATCTTTAGACATAAAAAGAGTAGTTAATAATATATTTCTTTATCTATATATATTTAACTACTCTTTTATGTTTTTTACAAATATTTAGGCTTGTGCTAGTTTTTTTCTTCTAGATAAGAAGTAAAAAGTATTTATAATAAATGTTGCTATAATTAATACCCAAGTTTCTGCTCCAGTATCAGGGGTTTCACTTGTTCCAAGTGCTAAGTTTTCAAGTTGAGTATTTTCTCTATTTGCTGGATCTTCACCCGCTGAGTTTAATTCATAATTAATTTCTTGTTCTCATTCTAGTAATTCACCTCCCTCATTGCTAGAAGTACCTTCTAATGCAGCTAATAGAGTTTCTTCTAGAGATTTTTCATCTGTTTCATCTTCACCTAAATCTACATTATCTAATTCTCCTGAAAGAGTTGTAGTTACTTTTTTAGGTGTATATTTTTCTAGAGTATCTGTAATAAAATCATAAATACCACTATCAACATCAATTTTATCTGAACCTCCTTCAAATAAAGTTACAGTACCAACATAATCACTATTATCTTCTAAAGCATCTTTTAATACAACATCTATCATAGAATCTGTGTCTCCTAGAGTCATTGAATCAACTGCAATATCTTTATATACTTTGAAATCAAATTCTTCATCAGCTAATTCTTGTAAGAATGTAATTTCAATAGTTGACGCATCAGCTATCATAATTCTTTCTATACCTTGCTCTTCACCATCAAGTGATCCATTTTGCACTTCATAATTTTCTAGTGAATTTCAAATTTTAAATTCAATACTTCATTCAACTCATGAAATTGATAAAATTGAATATGAATCTCCTTTAGTAAGAGGATCAGTTAGATTAACTTTTACCATTTTAGGATTAGTAGTATCTTTGATTGAATCTCTTACAGATCTATCTTGATATACTTTCAAGTCACTATTTAGATTATTATCTTTAATTCCAACACTTTTATTTAATTCTATTTCTAGAGATTGAGTAGAAGTTGCCGTAATTGTTTTAAGGTTATATGTTTCTTCTGCTGCATACCCTGATTTAATAGAGAGTAATAGTGCTGTAGAAATCGAAATTATAACCAATATGTTTTTTAAATATTTCATAATAAATATTTTTATGTAATTAAAGTATTTTTTCGAATACAATAATATTAAAACACTTATTTGACTTCTTGTCAAATAATATTGATAATAATTTTATAAAATAATAACAGTTCTACTATAAATCCTTTATGCAAAAGAAAAAACATAATATATTTATTTAAATTAAATATTATGTTTTTTTATTTTTTTCTCTTGCTAAGTAATTTTCTAATATAATTTGGGCTGATATATCATCTTTTTGTCACCTATTATCTTTAAATCAAAATTCCTTCAAAATATTATCTGCCTCAAAGCTTGAAAACCTTTCATCAAATCATTCTATATTACATTTAGGGAAAATATCTGTAAGTTTTTCAATAAAATTTTTAGTCTTATCTAGTTGCCTTAGATTTTTTCAATATAGATCATATGGAAGTCATACTACTATAGTATCAAAATTATATTCTGATAAATATTTTTTAAGAGCAGGAATCAATTTAGTTCTAGCAACTATTTCTTTAGCCAAACTAAATCAATCCACTTCTACAGCTATTCAGCATCTTTTATCTCATAAATCTATTGCTAGTGCACTCATAATTAATTATTTAGCTTCTACAATAGCAATCATTTTAGCCATAGCATCTTTTCAAAGCTTTATGTAAACAAATGTCTCTCAAAGCTTTTTGATATGTCCATCTTGTAAAGAGA
>CALLPO010000059.1 GCA_938015605.1 uncultured Candidatus Altimarinota bacterium
TACAATCATTTCTTTCTCATAATAAAGAGGGCTTTAATGCTGATGGAAAAAATAGTACATTAAAAGGACTTCCTCTTTGAGTAAAAGACATTTTTTCAGAAAAATGAATTATTACAAGTGGAGCTTCTAAAATGCTAGAAACCTTCAAACCACCTTTTGATTCAACAATGATTGAAAAGCTAAATAAGGCTTGAATGAGTTCTATTTGAAAAACAAATATGGATGAATTTGCTATGGGAACTACTGGAGAAAATTCAGCATTTGCAAACACTCTTAATCCTTGGGGAAAAAATAGAATTCCAGGATGATCAAGTTCTGGTTCAGCTGCAGCAGTTGCTGCATGATTGGTCCCTGCTTCTCTAGGTACTGATACTGGATGAAGTGTGAGACAACCAGCATTTTTATGTGGAGTAGTGTGATTCAAACCAACATACGGAAGGTGTTCAAGATTCTGAATTCATGCTATGGCTTCAAGTCTAGATTGTCCTGCTACTTTCACTAAAACTGTAAAAGATGCTTCACTTCTCTATGAACTTATGAACTGAGAAGACCCAAAGGATAACACAACAGTTCCTGGAATTGATTCAATTGATTCTAAAATCTGGGAAACTTCAGATTTACAATGAAAGAAAATTTGAGTTCCAAAGGAATATTTTGATGAAGGACTTGACCCTAAAGTAAAAGAAACAATTACTCAAGCTATTGATGAAATGAAAAAACTAGGAGCAGAAATTAAAGAAATTTCTCTTCCTATGACTAAGTATTGAATCACTGCCTACTATATTCTTTGTCCTGCAGAAGTAGCTACTAATTTTTCTAGATTAGACTGACTCAGATTTGGTTACAAATCAGACGCTCCATTTGATTGAGTAGATGAAATGTATCAAAATAATAGAGGAGAATCTCTATGACCTGAAATTCAAAGAAGAACAATTATTTGAAACTATGTACTTTCTGCTGGTTTCTATGATGCTTATTATACAAAAGCGGCTCAGATTAGAACACTCATTATTGAAGACTTTACAAAAGCATTTGAAGAGGTTGATGCAATAGTTGCACCATGTTCTCCTGAAGCTGCATGGAAAATTGGTGAAAAATCTGATGACCCAATGAAAATGTACCTTGCTGATGCCTATACAATTCCTGCAAGTTTAGCATGACTTCCATGAATTTCAGTTCCTTGTGGTTTTGTTGAGGATGAATGAGATAAACTCCCCGTTTGAATCCAGATTCTTACTCCTAGACTTGAAGAACAAAGACTTTTTGAAATAGCTAATGTCTATGAAAAAAATACTAACTGGAGAGAACAAATGATTCCAGAAGGATTTGAAGATTAATACTCCTTAATAACTTGCATTAAATAACGTATATATGATACAATACTATTATATATACGTTATTTTTTATTTAAGAAAATATGTCAAATTGATGATTACATAGTTGGGCTAATATTGAAAATTTAGACGCAAAGCTTGAATCTAACAAGCAAAGAGATAATGAAAAACAAGATAATGAGCAAAATTTATTAATAAAGTGACAATTTAACCTGTTGGATGATATAATAAAACTAAAAGATAATTTAGCTCTTTTAGTATCACCAGAAGAATCTGAACAAATTCAAGGAAGACTTTTTACAAAGTACAAAAGCAACATTAATGAATTTGATTTTGAAACTTCATTAGATGAGGTCTTTTTTGGAAAGAAAAAAGATATTAATCCATATGGGTACAAATGAATTTCTCTTGAGTGATTAGATAGAAAAGAAATTTTTGATAAGGTAAAATCTCCTAAAATAATTCAGGAAAATAAACAGATAAATACTGCTCCCAATAAAGAAACAGTAAAACAAGAAACAAAAAATAATTATGAATGATTTGATACAAAGTCATCAAAAGCTATTGCTGGATTACTCGGAACTAAAACAGCAAGTTCAGAAAAATTAAACGCTAAATTACCTGAGAATTATGACTCTGTAGAAAGAGCACCTGATTCTTGTAAGAAAGCTGTATGAGAAACATGTGATACTGTAAGTGGTTTAGTTAATAGTGAAGAAATTATTAATGAAAAATTTGATAAACTCAGTGAACATACTATAAATGATCCTAAAACGTCTATAATGAATAGGTTAGTTGAGTCATGAGAGCTTTCAGGAGAAACAAATGAAGCAATAAATAACAATATTGCAAGTGATGGGGAGTTTGATAACAAGTTTGAAAAATCTCTTAAAAACACAGATGATATTTCAAAAATACAGTGAAAACTCAAACTTATTCCTAAAAGTCAAAAAGCTGTTCCAGTTCAAAATATATCATCTTTTAAAGAAGATTTTCCAGATTTAGCAGATATAGCAATTAATTGAAATAAAGAAACACCAATTGAAGGCAAAGAAGAGTTCAATAGTCATGAAATATCTGCATATAGTCATATTTCTGAAAATTATATTAAAATATGAGACACTCCTGAGGATCGAGAGAAAAATTATTCAACCGCAATAAAAACTGCAAGTGCTAATTTATTAAAAAATGATACAGTAATCAAAAGAGATACTGTTGCATTTAAACAATCACTTAACAATATTCAATCATGAAATGCAGAACAACAATTTGAGTGACTTGTTTCTCTCATCTCCATCAAAGAAACTGATAAAACTGATAATGCTGCCAAATGAAGAAAATTAGGTAAAATATCAAGAACAAGTACAAAAGCAAAATTACAAACAGAACTTACACAATTAGAAAAGGAATACACAGAACTCCAAAAAACTACATCTGATGAGTGAAAAGAAAGAATCAAAGAAATAAGTAAAAGGTGAAGGGAAATTCAAAATTTACTAAAAAAAGAAGTAAAACAATGAGAGGCTACTTCTTTGGCTATGTGAGATGAAAAAATAGAAAAGATAAATTCAAATAATGATATATTAGATGAAAATAAATCTAATATTATTTAATTATTATCTCTAGAAAAAATATTTATAATAAAAACTATTATTATAAAATAGAGAATTTGAAGAGAGTATTTCCAAATTCAAAAATCATATTTTATTACAGCCCAATCTAGTCCACCAAAAAAGTGGACTACTTTTATGTCCCAAGCAAGTAATACCCAGGTAATGTAGGTAATTGCTTCTCACAAAAAAGGTATTGTATCAGTCAGAAGTATTGAAATAAAACCAAAAAGCATTGCTAGGGGAATTGTCCAGGTTACTGCAATATTAGCAAAAGGGGCTAAAATTGAAAGCTGTCAAAAATTAAAAATCATTATTGGAAGAGCAAACACAAGAGCTGAAAGAGTTAGTACAAAAGCTTCTTTTATAGCTAGAGTTTCTGGTAGGAAATAAAAAATCTTCTTCCAAAATTTTTGAGTGTAGATAATTCAAATAACTGCTAGAAAAGATAGATGGAAACTTACATCATAGTTAAGTATAAGTGGTGAAATTCATACCATAATACATGCTGTGAAGAGTAATAATGCAAGATTATGAGTACTTCTTCATGAAACCATAATATAGTATGCTAACAGTCACATAATTGATGCCCTAATAACCGGGGCAGCATCTCCAACTAACAATGTAAATAGTATTATAAATATAGTAATAGCCAATACTCTGATGAATATTGGAAATATTTTTAATATAAAACTAAAAAATACAATTAAGATAGTTATATTAAAACCAGATACGGCAATAAAGTGAGTGAGTCAAGAGGCATTAAAATCATCTTTCAAATCTTGAGGGAGAGACTCTCTTGCTCCAAGCAATATTCCTCAAAGAAAAATCGCTTCCTCTTCTGGATATAACAAATATATTCTTTGGAGTAACTCTTCTCTAATTAAAGAAATCTTTTCAAATAAAATATGAGGTTTATTAAAATCAATTCTATTTATAGATCCTGCTTTAATTTTGAAAAATATATTTTTTGAAAACATAAACTTCTTATAATTAAAACTTTCATTAAAGTTCTCAATAGGATTTAAGAATTCTCTAACATTAATAATATCACCTTTTTCAACTGTAAAGTTAGAAGGAATAGATACAATTCAATAAATATCATTTAAGGTTTTTCAATTTATAGAATTAAGCTCTACTATATATTCTCAAGTATAGTTAAGTATTTTATATGTATCCTTAATTTCAAAAGTAATCTCTGATTTTATTTGAGAGTATGATTTAATTTTTAATTCTTTCTCAATATATTCTGTAGTATTAATATGTGCTATTCAAATTCAAATAATAAATCCTATAACCGCAAAAACCATTTTGATTAGAAAAAGCTTTCTAAAAAAATAGAAATTTAAAAAAAGTATTATCACAAGTGATAATACTCCAAAAGACAATGTAGAGTTTTCTAATAAATTTTGAACAAAAACACCTGCTAAAAAGAAAAATCAAAATACAATGAATAATGTATTTTTAGAATTTTTCATTACTTTTAATTATTAACATCACCAAGTATAGTTTTTTGGCTTTTTCTTGATATATTCATTACTCTATATATTCAATAAAATGATATAATAATAAATATTATTGCCCACATTTGTGAAAAGCTTATATTATAAGTTACACTGAATGCATCTGGCTTAGCTGAATAAGATTCTAAAATAAGGACAAATGAAGAAAACACTCAAATTCATACATACCCTATAAGTCCTCTCACTTTTATATACATAGATAAAATATATAGTATAGAAAATAAAACAAACGATAATCCAGAATATATTAGTGCTATAGGTAAAAATTTTCCTGTGGGAGTAGTAGAAAGGCTATTAGAAATATATGGAATTCATAACCAAGAAGTAGTGCTCTCTCAATAGCCAGAACCACTAAGGAATAAACCAATAAATCAAAAAATAATCGTAAACAAGAAAGCCAGAGTAAATCAATCTATATATTTATGAATTGATTTTTTGAGAAGTTTTGTATTTAAAAGGAGGATAATACAGAATCCAAAAATAGCTCAAAATAAAGAAAAATTATAATCTGTCATAATAAAAAAACTAGATATATTCTCTATATGTTGCATATCTTTCCACATAGATATGACATAAAAAAGTCTTGAAAAGATGAATACAGATAAAAAATACCACAACATTGAATTGGTAAAAAAATGATATTCAAATCAAAATCTTACAGACAGTTTTTTCAGCATCCACAAAAAAAGAAAGAAACACACAACTATTGAGAGTCCAAACACATATACAGGAAATGCAAAATCACCAAATATGTTTATGTAAAAAACTGGAGTCATATATCTTTTCTTATTATATTAAAACAATTATATATAGTTTTATAAAAAATTCAAAGCATTATGCTCTTGATTGATATTCTTTAGTTCTTGTATCAATTTTTAACCTATCTCACACTTTAATAAACAGGGGTACTTGTACTACAAGACCTGTTGTAAAAGTAGCTGGTTTTTTTCATCCAGTAGCAGTATCACCTTTTTCTCCTGGTGGAGTTTCTTCAACTTCAAGTATTGCTGTTGGGTCAAGATGAACATTAATAGGGTTACCATTAAATTCTTGAAGCATTACTTTATCACCATCCATAAGAAATAGTTCTGCTCAATCAAGACTTTCTTTTGAAAGTTCTACTTGCTCAAACGTTTCTTGATTCATAAAGAAATAATTAGTCCCATCATTATAGAGATAGTCATAACTATTTGTAGCAATATCTGCTTCTTCAAATTTATCATGATCTGAAAAAGTTTTAGTAATCGTTGCTCACGTTACCAAATTTTTAGCTTTTACATTAATAATTGATCCCCCTCTTCACATTACTTTTTGAGCATATTTTACTGTTTCATATGGGAAATCATCCATTATAAATTTTTTCCCTACTTTTATATCACTTGAACTGTACATATTTTTATAATTATTTTGAATAAATGTTTATTCTCCTTTTTTATTTAGCATAGGTAATTACTCTAGATTCCCTTATTAGATTTACTTTAACTTCTCAAGGGTAACTGAGGTTGGTCTGAATGTTCTCAGCGATATCTCTAGCCATTTCTTGAGCTTGTAGATCTGAAATTGTTTCAGCATCCACAAATACTCTAACTTCTCTTCAGGCACTTAGTGCAAAAGCCTTAGATACTCAAGAAAAACTTTGTACAAGTGATTCCATTTCTTTAATTCTTTGGAAATAATCCT
>CALLPO010000060.1 GCA_938015605.1 uncultured Candidatus Altimarinota bacterium
GAACAAAAGTTTCATCAAGAGTATTTTTTCTACATAATACTATAACATGACTAGCTTCAAAAACTTGATTTTGATTCCAAGAATGTTCAACAAGAGATTTTTGGATCTCTTTGTTTTTTAGAATAACAAATTTCCAAGGTTGTAACCCAAAACTTGAAGGAGTAAGCCTTAAAACTTCTTTAATTGTTTCTAAATCATCACCTGAAACTATTTTAGTCTCATCAAATTTTTTCGTAGCATATCTCCAGTTAAGAGAATCAATAATGTTTTTCATAGTATATTTATAAGAAAGTAATATGTCTGAATTATATATCTTTTTGGTGAAATAAAAAAAGAAAGTGAACTTTCTTTTTTTAAGCAATTTCAATGGCATCAACAGGACATCTAGCAATAGCTCTTGCTATTGTGTCTCAATGCATTCATTCTTGAGAAGTAACTACAGCAATTCTATTATCCCAGTCCATTACAAAATTATCGGGAGCAATTCTTATACACTTATTGCAGGCAATACATTTATTGTTTACTAGCAGAGTTTTATCATCATCAATTTCTTCATTATAAATTGAACTTTGATGATTTTGAGAAGATGAAATTTTTTGCTTAGCAATTTCTACATTTTGTCTAAATGACTCTAATTTTTGCTCTTCAATTTCTTCACCTACTTCAGTATCTATTTGATCATTAATTTCTTTCTCAATAGTTTTTATTTTTTCAGATTGTTCTTGGATTATCTTTTCTTTTTGTACTTCTTTTTGTACTTGAACAGCTGATTGTGTACAACTTGAAAGAAGCCAGATAAGCATGATGACAGAAAATATTTTATGTTTATTCATTGTTACATTATTAATACTAATTGAGAGTATTATACATTAACTGTTTAAGAAGTTATTAAGACTCTCTTTAATGTTTATTTTTACTCATTTCCATTCTGCTATTTTTCACGCAGTGTATAATACAAATGGTATAAACGTTTCTACTATAGCCATTACTCAGTTTTTTCACATTTTTAAAAATGCAACATGTAGTAGAGTGAAAATCATTATAGCATAAACGCTTCTATGTAATATTTTCCATGATTTTTTCATTTTTTTGATACTCCAATTATTTGATGTGATTGTAAGAAGAATAGTTGGGACTAAAGCAATCATTCACATAGCCAAATATGTAATCTCTCATCAACCATCAATCCAAAATTCTTTTTCCCAGAACCAGTAAGAATATTCATCCATAAAATATTGAGTGGAATGTACCATTGCGATTACTCACATGAGAATTCAAAGTTCTTTTCTAAAAATCATAAGTTTTTGAGGAATGACTAATCCAAATACTTTTGAAAGAATTGGGAGCCATAAGAGTAACCAAAGCAACCATATTGCATATTCTCAAGTATCTTTTACTGCATGAATATTTGTAAGAAAAAGAAGTGAAGCAACACTTAAAAAATATAAAACTCCAGAAATTATCTTTTTATTAGGCAGAATTTTAGAAGCTATTTTTTCTCATATAGGAAACAGTGAAAGAATAGAAATGATTATGAGGAATGGAATGTACATAAGTAAATTGTAATTGAATAGTTATTATGTGTAAGTATACAATCATAGCTTAAGATGTGATTAAGAAAATTTTATCTTCATCTTCCTCATCTTCCTCATCAAGCTGATTTATTTTTTTCTTTAAATGCTTCAAGTATTTTTGTCTCTTCAGGATTGAGTTCTTCTCAATTTCTAGATTTTTGAATAATTTGTTGAATTTCAGGAGTAATAGCTCACTTTTCATTTACAGGTGAAAGATTTTTTACAACTGACATAACAATAATTCAAAGAACTATCGCTAGTATTAGATATTTAATATTTTTCTTTTGAAATATTGATTTTAAATAATTTGTTTTTATTCATGCCTTTTGTAATCTCTCTTTTTCTTCTTTTTTTGCCATAAATTCTTTATTTTGTTTGTTCTTAAATTTTCTAGCTTCAAGAGAATAATAAAGTGTTGGTATAGCAAAAAGTGTCATAAATGAACCTGTTGTTAATCCGAATGCTATTGTAAATCATAATCATGCCCAGAACACATCTTGAAGAGCTATTGGAAGGATTCAAGCAACAGTTGTTACTGTTGTTACTAGTATTGGGTTAAGTCTAGATAGAGCTCACTGCGAAATACTTAATTTTAACTCCATTCATTTAGCAAGATTTTTATTAATCTTATCAATCATTACAATAGCATCATTTACAACTATTCACATTAGAGATATAAATCATACTCCAACAGGCATAGAAAGAGGGTTTCCAGTAAGATATAGTCAAATGGTTACTCAGATTATTGACATAAATACTGAATACAAAATAACTGCTGGCTGTCAGTAAGAATTAAATTGATAAACCAGAACAATGAATATTAAGAAAAAAGCTACAAATATTCAAGTAAGTACACTATTAATTAAATCTGCATTTTCTACATTTTCTCATCATTTTGTATAACTTACTCATTTTGGGAAAGTGTAGCTTTGTGCAAATTCTTCAAGAGATTTTTGTATCTCAGCTGTATAGCTTGATTCAACAAGACTTGCAGAAATTCATACCTGTATTTCTCAATTAGATCTTTTTATACTGGGTGAGGTTTTTGTAATCTTATAGTCAATTACACTCCCTGCCTTGATTGTTTTGCCTCATGAGTAGATGGTAATGTTTTCTATATCACTTGGGCTGACATTGTCTAAAAATGTATCAACATAGAGTTTTAAATCATGGTCATTGCTAGCTCACTTAATTGAACCTACAGTCTTTCACCTAATAGCTGTCGAAATTGCAGTAAATACATTTCTTTCATTGAGTCATAAGAGGGCAACTTGTTTAGAATCAATAGTGAATTCAATTTCTCATATAGGGTTACTTGAAGAGAGTTTAGCTTCACTTACTTCTATTTTTGTTTCTAAGAATTTTTTAAAGTCATCTGCTAGTTCAATTAAAAGATTATAATTGTCTGCATTTGTTGTAGTTAGATAAATTCAAACTGGGTCACCTCAACCTGGCCCTCGTCTTCAAGCTCTTACTCAAATAGTATAACCAGCTGATCATAGTTGTTTTTTTATATTTTCGGTAAGAGAAGTTTGTAAATCTTCATTTGAAAGTTCATCATTTTTTTCTCTATCAAGTGAAGGTGTTAAATTAATAGTGGAAGATATAGAATTAGAAGAAATACTGAGTGTGTAATTTTCTATTTCTTTGCTACTTGAAAATGATTTTTCAATGAATGCAATCTCTTCCTCCATATCACTTGGGATTGTTCATTCTGGAGCAGTAATGGTAAGACTGATTCTGTCATTTTTTCATGAAGGAAAAATTTCAAATCATAAATTTGGAACCAAACTTACCACTGAAACAACAAGCAAAAATATTGGAGTAAGAGTTGTGATGAGTCTAGTTTTTCTATTTTTAAGTACAAGTGATAGAGATCTTGAGTAGAAAGCAGAATATTTATCATAGATTCTTTCTCTCAGATTTTTTGAACCTTCAGAATGGGGAATTTTTCATTCTCTTTCAAGAGTAAGTAATTCTTTTTCTTTTGAGTCCATTACTTTTTCTCTTTCTTCAAACACCTCATATGTTTTTTTCTCCTTACTTAATCATATAAACATTGCTCATGCAATAGTTAATGATACAAATAAAGTAGACAATAAAGTAATAAAAACAATCAGTGGAATAAAGGAAAGAAATATTCACATTATTCCTGGAAGTGTCAAAATAGGAATAAAAGCAGAAACAGTAGTAACTGTACCTATGATAATTGGAGATTTATAGTCACCTAAAGCCATTAATGCAGCAGTTCTTGCAGAATATCATTGTCTCACTCTTTCACTAGCTCATTCTACAATGATAATAATAGTATCAATTGCTATTCAAAATGCTAATACAAAGGCAAAACTTGTCATTCTATTAAATGTTTCACCAAGGTAGTTTACGACGATAAATGCAAGTAAAAAGGCAAGAGGGAGAATAAGAGTAGCAATAACAGATTCTCTAAATCACACAAAGAATATGAGTGCAATGAATACAAAAAATAGGGTAGTAAGGGCAGATTGGGTTAAATCATTAAAATCTTCTGTAATTGTTTCTGATTCATCATTACTATATTGAAATTGTATTCAATCATATGCTGATTTTTGAAATTCATCTTCAATTACTTTCTTAGCTGCTGGAGCTACATCAAATATGTTTGCTCCTGATAGTTTGGAATACGTTAGGCTTATGTATAAATATCCTGAATCTCAAAATTTTCAAAATTTATTAATTTTTTCTTTTCCATAGTAGAGTTCAATTCTGGCAACATCAGAAAGTTTTATAAAACTATTTCAGATAAAAATATCAAGATCAAGAATCTGGTTGTATTGTTTTATTTTACCAGAAAGCTTAAAACTATAATCTGTCCCATCTATTTCATAAGTTCAAATAGGACTATCTATATTGTTGTTTGATATTGCACTTGAAACGCTATCAAGCGTTATTCCAAGACTATCAAGCTTTTCTTGAGCCAAAATAATCCTAATATCATAGATAGTATTTGTATCAATATTTACCTCTTTAATTCAACTTGTTCAGGCAGTGTTTTGTTTCAGTAGTTCAGCTGTATCAAGAAGTTGTTCAAAACTAAACTGGTCTTGTTTAGCATATAAAATAGTTGAAAACATATCAGTAGAACTAAAATCTCTTTGAGAAACCTTAGGGTAATCACTATCAACTCAGCTTGGTAGATTAGTGGAATCAACTGCTGATTCAATTTCTGATACTACCTCTTCAATATCAGCACTATCTTCAATAGTAATACTAATTGCTGAATTTCCTTCACTACTAGTTGAGCTAATCTTACTAATACCATCTATGTCTTCTAGTGATGCTTCTAATTCTTCAGTAATTTCGTCATCAATAATACTAGCACTCACTCAGTCATATCTTGTAGTAACTGATACAAGTGGAAGATTTACTTCTGGGTCACTTTCTTTAGGAATTTCATTCAGTGAAAGAACACCAAAAATAAGTATAATTAAAGCTACTAAATAAGTGACTTTATACTTTTTAATCCAGAATGCAAAGAATCAAAGTTCAAGTGATTTAAGTTGTTTCATAAAAGGGTGTTATTATAGGTGTTTGAAATTTAATTTATCAGAGTTTAGCTATCAAAACCAAAGGGTTAAAACCCTCTGTTGACAGTTTTTCTAAATGGTTATTAGTTTGTTAACAGAGGGGTTTAACCCTTTGTATTCTTAGATTAGTTCTTTTATTTCTCTATTTTTACTAATTTTTGTATTTTATCATTGTAATTTTTAATCTCTGTTGTAATTATTTCAATATCATCAGAAATTGTAGAAAGAATTTCAACATTATTACCATCAATTTTTCACAATTGTACTTCTACTTTTTGAGATTTTCAGTCTACTAGAGTATTTATAAATCACACATTATCTTCTTCAATTTCAACAACTTGAAGTGGGATTGATAATCAGGGTGCTGTTCAAAGAAATCTTACAACTGTTGATCATCCAAGTAAATCAACTTTTTCATTCATTACAATTCATACAGTATATCCAAGATTGTCATCAGCGATTGATGACTTAGAATACACTTCAGAATCATATGTTTTATTCCCATATTGTACTTTTACTTTATCTCAAATTGTTACTTGAGTGATTTCATTTGCATTAAGAGTAACTTCAACTTGAGTATTACTATTTGATGCAATTGTAACAATACTAGTATTATTAGTAACTTCAGCATTAAGATCTACATTAATAGTACCAATAATTCAATCAATTGGAGATATTATACTCAGTTTAGAATACTCGGCTTGTGCTTTCTTTTTTGAATTTAGAGCTGAAGCTATTGAATTATTTAAACTTCTCACATTAACGTCTCTATTTTTAATGGCATTATTATATGATTGTTGAGCTTGGTCTAATTTTGTTTTAGAAGAATTATAAGCATTTTCTATATTAACTATTGCTTTAGTATATGTAATACTTGATGTTTTAATTTGATTATCTAGAGAAGACAAAGATTTATTATAATCTACTTCTCAAGTTTGTGCTGAAGTTTCAAGTTTAATTTTTTGTAATTCAACATTTTTCAATGCAGAAAGTTCAGATTCTTTATAGGTATTTAAAAAAGTTTTTACTGAATTCTGAGTGTTAGTAAAACTAGAGTTATTACCATTATTACTATTTTGAAAACTATTAACTTTAGAAATATATCAATCTATATCATTTTGAGATAAAGTTCAAATCGATGCTATTGAATTTTCAAGAGTTTTTTCCATGTAATCAAGAAAATCATTTATCTTAAAATATCAATCAGAGAATCATTGCATAGATTCAAGCATGTTGTCCTCAGTAATAGTTCAGATATCATATAAAGCTAACTCAGATTTATATGCAATAATTGTTTTTAATTTAACAATTGTCTCATTTTTTATATTACTATCTTTAACACCTAAATATTTATCAATTTTTTTTGCATCATTTTTATAGTTTGAAGAGATTCACATGATCTCATCTCAGAATCTAGTTATATCTCCTAAACTTAAATATAAATTATTATACTCTTTTTTAATGTTCTCAATATGAGTTTGGAGTTGTTGTTTATTTGAATTAAGAGTATTGTTATAATCAATTTCAGCTTTTTCATATTCAAGTTTGGCTTGAGTACTTCATCATTCTAGCTGTGTTTTATCATAGTTTATAATAGCTTTATCTTTTTCAGCTTTTGCAGTGATTTTAGAGTTATCTAGGTCAATGAGAGCTTTTTGTTTTTCTGTATCAAATGTGATTTTAGCATTATTAAAACTTTTAAGTGCATCATCTAGGGTGATTTTAGAATCAGTTATCCTTTGATTAAGTGATAATAGTTGTGAATCTTTATTAATATATTGTTTATCTAAATCAATTTGTGCCTTGTCCAGATCAAGATAGTATTTTGAATATGAGTCAGATATTTGAGCTAATTTAGTTCACTTTTTTACAGTTTCTCATTGTTTAACAAAGATTTTTGTTATCTTACCACTTGCTTGTGATTTAAGTTCTATATTTTGGTTTGCCACCACTTTACCAATTTTTTCCATTGTAGATATAGTATTGAAATCTACAGGAGTTTTTGTTTCAATAAAAAATTCTTCTCAATTACTTTGAGAAATATCAGTTCTATCTTTTGATCATGATCAAACTTTTGCTCAACTTCAGCTTCTTACTTTTTGTTCCCTAGATTGATTATTATCAGGTTTTTTTTCTTCCTCTCAACAAGAAGTTAATAGAAAAAGAGATATAAATAGAATAAAAAAATATTTCATAGATTCAGGAGAGATTAATAATAATAATGTATTAGAACTTACATAGATAATATAAACTGCAATTAAGAGTTAAGTAAGAAGATCTTACTTTTATAAGAAAATGAAAAATATAAACGCAGCATCGTTCAATTATATTACAGCTTAGTTTAATGGCTTTTATAAAAAGTAAATAGAATTACATATTACAATATTTTTTTGTCACCTTTTTGACATTATCTAGTTCTAGTAAATATGTGAAGGAGAAAAACCTAAAGCCTTGTCTTTCTTCACTTAAAATTCAATTTAAACTTTTGATTTTACTGTAAGAAAGATTATTATCTTTACAGTTAAAATAATTTATTATTAATTATATTGTTATGAAAAAACTTCTTTTACTTGTCGCTAGTGTTGCATTTGCAACTAACTCAATGTTTGCAGCAGATGTGGATACTCAAATTCTTGATGAACTAAATAAGTGAACAGTTGAAGAACTTAATGTAGACTTCAAACTTAAGACTTTTGAAAGCTGTTCAAACTTAGAATCAGTAATGGAAAAATATATTAAAGACTATTATACTGTCAATAAATCTAGGTATAATCAACCAGTTTT
>CALLPO010000061.1 GCA_938015605.1 uncultured Candidatus Altimarinota bacterium
ATAATATTATTTTTCTCATGTATATTTCTTACAAAGTACTTATATCCAAAATAATATCACAATTTGAATCCCTTTGCAAAAAATAGCTTTACAAAAAAGAAGAAAAGTTTGTTGACTTTTCTTCTTTTTTTGAAGTTTGGAAAAATGCCTTTTTTATATTTTTTATTGGTTGTATATAAAAAAAATATAAACTTTTGCAATATCCTAAATATATGTATAATATGATAGAAATATTGAGAGCAAACTTAATATTTCCTAAAAACAAACGGTTTTACACAACAAACATTGCAAGTAAAACAACATTTATATAACTAACCGTTTTAGATTATGGACTTAAATAAAGCACAGGTAATAGGAAATGTTACTCAAGACATAGAGTTAAAGCAAACTCCCAATGGACAAAATGTTACAAGCTTTTCAATAGCTACTAACAGAAGCTGGACAGATGGGTCTTGAGCAAAGCAAGAACAAACTGAATTTCATAATATTGTATTATGGTGAAAACTAGCAGAAATTGCTGATCAGTATGTTACTAAATGACAAAAATTATTCTTAGAATGAAGACTGCAGACTCGTAACTGGGAAGCTCAAGATGGTACAAAAAGATACAGAACTGAAATTGTTTGAGAAAATCTTATAATGCTTGGAAGAAAATGAGAAGGATCAGATACTCCTTCAGCTAATTATGAACCTCCTAAAGCTTCTTCAAATTCTAACTCTACTCCAGCAGTAAAAAAATCTACTCCAAAACCAGAAGAAGAAATCAGTATTGAAGATATTCCATTTTAATAAGAATTTCTTAAGATTTTCTTAATCTCAAACTCTATTATATATTTAGTAGAGTTTTTTATACTAAAAAAATATTTTCTAGTCAAGGCATTTTAAAGCAATAAACTGGAAAAAAATATATAGATGAATATACTCTAAATACACAAAATAATTTATTAAATATTACTCATGAGTTCAGAAGAAAATACAACAATTATAGAGAAAAAGGCACTTATAGAAAAAGTGATTGCAGAAGTACATAAAAAAATTATAGGGCAAGAAAAACTTGTAAGAGACCTAATTATTGGTTTACTTACTTGATGACATATTCTACTTGAATGAGTGCCTTGAGTAGCTAAGACTCTAACAATTGATACTCTCAGTAAAACTATAGACCTAGATTTTTCTAGAGTACAATTTACTCCTGATTTACTTCCTAGTGATCTGATTGGTACTCAAATATACAATCAATCAAAAAGTGATTTTGAAACCAAAAAATGACCCATCTTTACAAACTTCTTGTTGGCAGATGAAATCAATAGGGCTCCTTCTAAGGTTCAATCAGCTCTTCTAGAAGCAATGGCTGAAAAACAAATCACTATCTGAGATGAGAGTTTCAAACTATCAGATCCTTTTATAGTACTGGCAACTCAAAACCCAATTGAACAATCAGGAACGTACAAACTCCCAGAAGCTGAGCTGGATAGATTTATGATGAAGAGCTATGTTGAGTACCCTTCTCAAGAAGAAGAAGCTGAAATTCTAAGTAAATTAGATAGTATAGAACATGATAAAGTAAGTAAAGTAATTAAGAAAAAAGAGATTCTAGAAATCCAAAAAATTGTCTCAGATATCCATGTATCAGAAAATATCATAGCCTATATCACTGATATAATTGCAGTAACTAGAGCTAAGCATAAATTCCTTTCTTATTGAGTATCACCTAGATGAAGTATTTCTCTTGTAAAAGCTGCTAAGGTAGTTGCTTTTCTTGATTGAAGGGACTTTGTTATTCCTGAGGATATCAAAGAAATCGCAGGTTCAGTGTTAGCTCACAGACTTGTACTTAACTATGATGCTATTGCAGAGGATATAACTTCTGAAAGTATAGTGAATGAAATTTTAAATAGTGTGAAGATAAAATAATGACTTCAAAGTACAAAAATCTGGAAATAACTATCAAGAAAAAACTCTCTGGGGATTTTCTTGGGAGTTTTCAGAGTGCATTTAAATGACTATGAAGTGAGTTTGATTCTCTCAGAGAATATATCCCTGGAGACAGTATTAAATCAATTGATTGGAAATCTACAGCTAAACTCTGAGATGTTCATGTAAAAAATTATGAAGAAGAAAAAAATCTCAAAGTATTGTTTCTTATTGATAACTCAGCAAGTCTCAGCTTCTGATCTGAGGACAAGACTAAGAGAGAAATTCTTGAAGAAGTATTTTATCTTCTAGCTCAATCCTCTATTTCTACTGGACACAGTGTTGGTTCTTTTATCAACAATACTTTCATAGATTTCAAAAAATCTGAGGATAATATTATTAGAATACTAAATACTATTAATATACAAAGTCCCCTCCTAGATCTCCATCAAGGGAGAGGAAAAGAAATAAAAAAATATAATATTAAGAACTCACTTATTTTTGTATTGACTGATAGTCTAGAAATAGATACTGCTCAACTGAAATATCTAGGAATTTCAAATGAAATAGTACTTGTAAATATATTTGATTTCTTTGAGAATAATCTGACTAAAGAAAATTTTGAAACAAATTTTGGTGGAAAAATTAGTGCTCTATTTCTTGGAAAAACAAAGAAGCAAAAAAACTATATTAAGATGAGAGTACACAAAATTAATGCACTCAAAAAGACTCTCAAGAAACTCAAGGTTGAATACCTCAGACTTGATAATAGAGATGATATTTTTCTCCAATTTTATAAATTCTTTAATAGTTACAAAAGTTAACATGAAAAGGTTTTTTATCATAATCCTGATTACAATAATAAGTATAGCTTCAGTTTTTGCAGAAACTACTATTAATTTTTCTAGCGATAAAAAAAGCTATGATATAGAAGATATAATTCAGTTAAATGTTACTATTAATACTGATACTCCCTGAGATAACCAAATCTATATTCAATGAGCTGAAACCTTCCAAATTATATCTAAAAGAGAAAGTCACAGTAGTGTTAATATAAATGGTGAAAAAAAATCTAGTGTGACTCTGAGTCTTTGACTCCTTGCCCCTGATAAATGAGATTACACACTCTGACCAGTAACTGTTTCTAACTGAGATGAGGTAAATCTATCTAATTCAATTGATGTTGAAATAAAAGGTGAAAGAATAATGGTAAATAACAAGTTTGATACTATACAAAAAAATCTCTGAAATGATAAATCAGAGCAAAAAGATAATCCAGATGAGGATGTTGATATTGATAGTGTCGATTTATGAGAAACAAATACTACTGAAGAGATTGTTCCCAAAATAATTATATGAGTTGATGGAGAAGAAATGACTGACATATATAGGGATAAGTGATTTTTATACTCTTATGCATTATTAAAGAAGCTGCTGAGTATTCTAGCACTTATAGTTATATCAATAATTGCTATTGTTCTTTGAAGAAAATACTTACAAAAATATTTGCAGTTCAAAGAAGAAAATAGAGAAGAAGAAATAGTAGAAATTATTAAAGAAGAAATAGAAATTGATTATCCTTCCCTTCTTAACAATCTTAAAAATAATTATCTAGATTCAAGTAAAGAAATATTCTATGCACAAACTTGAGAAGTTTATAGAATATATTTAGATGATAAAATTCAGCAATGACTCTCTAAATGAAGTCTAAAAGAAGTGCAATCATTCCTTAAAAAAGTCAGCATAGATAAAGAAGTAAAAACGAAATTAATTAATTTTTATAAAAAAATATATTTTCCTGAATACAATACTTGGGAAGATAATATAGAAGAAAGACACAATGTATTAGAGGAACTTGAAAAGTTTATAATTGTAAAAAATTTTAAATAATAGTATGCAAATATTTGATATACATTTCTTACAACCACTCTATTTTTATGGGTTTATTCTTGTACCTATTTTTCTATACCTCTACATAAGACAGCAGAAGAAATCAGCACTTACCATTAACTTTAGTCAGGATTTACAACAGGTATTTTGAAAAAATAACACCCAATACTACATTAAGTTGCTCTTTATTTTCCTTACTTTCTCAGTATTTATTTTATTACTCACTGATCCACATAAAGCTGATATTAAACAAAACATTAGCAAAAATTGAATAGATATTATTCTTGCTCTAGATATATCTAAATCAATGGAAGCTACAGATTTAGCCCCAAATAGATTAGAGAAGGCAAAGGAAACGATTGTAGGTTTTATAGAAAAACAAAAAACAAACAGAGTGTGATTAATTGTGTTCGCTGGTAAACCAATTTCAAGTGTTCCACTCACATTTGATTATAATATCCTTATTGAAACTCTAGAAAGTTTTACCACCGATACTCTCAATCAAAATGTAAATTGACTTGATTGAACAGCTATTGGAGATTCACTACTGATGTCTAAAAACTTATTTTGAACCTGAGCAAGAGAAAAAACTATAATTCTCCTTACTGATTGAGATGCTAATAGATGAGTAGATCCAGTTATTGCTAGTAAATTACTAGCAGAAGAGAAAATAAAAATTTATACAATCTGATTATGAAGTCCCCAGGGGTGAATGATTGAAGTTCAACAATGATCATTCAAGCAGCAAATGAGAATACCTCCCCTCAATGCTACATCACTTAAAGAAATTGCAAAGAACACTTCTGGTTTTTTCTTTAGAGCAACTGATAATACAACACTTGAAAAGATTTTTAAAAAACTAGAAGAACTAGAAAAAAATGATATAGAAGTAAAAGTTATTAAAAACTTCAGTGATTATTATCCACCCTTTATATATACACTTATCGTTCTACTTACTTGATTATTCTCTCTAGAAATTAGGAGACCTAAAACACATTAATTTATGGATCTAACAAACTTCACTTCTCTGACAATAACAATATTTATCATACTTGTTCTATGATGAAGTGTTTTAATGTATAGATTTTTTAAAAGGAGAGAGAAATTAAAGAAAAAATATAAACTGTTATTTGTGCAATCCAAATATTATTATATCAAGTATATTTTCCTTCTTCTAACTTTAATAGTTACATCACTCTGATTATTTGGAATTAAATATTGAGAAAAAACAGACAAACAAGAGGTAAATGGAATTGATATTTCCCTTGTAGTTGATGTGAGTAAATCAATGAATGCACTTGATTTTTCTGATTGAGAATATGCAATTTCTAGACTTGATTTCACTAAGGCTCTTATCTCTCAATACATTATAAATAACCCTGAAAATAGATACTGATTAGTAATCTTTGCTGGGGACGCTATTAGTACATCTCCACTCACCACAGACCATTCAGCCTTTCTTACTTTTTTACAAAATGTGAATTATCAAAATCTTAATATTCAGTGAACCAACTTAGAAAAAGCTGTTGATTTATGAGTGGAAAGGTTGTATTCTCAAAAGGGTGATGAAGATAGAGCAAAAGCTCTTATAATCCTATCAGACTGATGAGATGAGTGAGAAGAAGTGAACTTTGATTACATTAGTTCTCTTCTAGATGCAAAAACAGTCAGTAGTTTTGTTATATGAATATGAAAAGAATCTTGAGAAAAAATTCCAACAGGCCAAGATCTCTTTTGAAATATATCATATCAAAAATATAAATGACAAAATGTAATCACCAAACTTAATAGTAAGATACTTTCATCACTTTCTTCCAGTATTAAATGAGAATATGTAAAAGCAAATAAAATTGAGGATTTAGATACCATTACCTCATCAATTAATAGGTTAGAAAAAAAAGCAATTGAAGTAGCTGGTTGAGAAAATAAAAAAGATTTCTGAAGAATTCTCTCTATAATTTCTGTAATTTTCTTTATCTTGTATTTATTGTTTAATATCAGAGTAAAAGAAAAACATTAACACAAATTCTCCTAATCCCCTTTATTAAAACGGTAAAAAACAATATTAATTCTGAATTATTACTATGGCAAAAGCACTCCTCTACATCTTCATTTGAATACCTCTTGCAATAATAGTTCTTATTGCAATCTATTTTGGATATATTTATTATGCAGTCACTTCAATTACACCTAGAAACACAGATATAACAAAAGCATATACTCCTGAAGCAAAATACAATGCCTATTTAGAAAAATGAAACATCTTATATACTTGAACTTACTTAACTGGGCTAACTCTAGAAACAAAAATTCCTCTCCTAGAAGAATCTGTAGACAGTTATTCTGAAGCACTTGGATTATTTTCAAATGAATATACAGCTAAAAATCTTGAATTTGTTCAAGAAAAGTTAAGGATTGCAAGATTAGAACTTCAAAAACAAAAAGAAGAGCAAAAAAAGAAGGAAGAAGAAAATAAAGAGACAGAATCTAAAAATTGAGAAAATTCTAACCAAGAAGGTTGAGAGCAAAAAGAAAAACAATGAGAGAAACAATGAGAAAAGTGAGAATCTTCTGATAAAAACTGAGAAGAGAAGGATACATCAAAACAATCAGAAGATTGAAAACAATTATCACACAGTGATAATCAATGAGAAGAATGAGAATGAGATGCTCAGTGAGATAAATGATGAGAAGAAGAAGAAGATAATGATACAGAAGAAGGCCAATATGATACAGAGTGAAAAAACTCAGATGAATGATCAGAAGAGTGAGAGCAATGATTATCACAAGAAACAAAAAAAGCTCTTGAAAAACAGGCACAAGAATTACAAGAACAGCAATGAGAAATAGGTAAATTTTATAATAAAAACTATAAGGAATCTACTTCACGTTCACCTTTTGATAACTTTGCTGATATATTCTGAAGAGGTCAGTTTGATAATGGTATGTTAGATGAAAATGAAGAGAAAGACTGGTAATAAAAAAAAGAGCATAAGCTCTTTTTTTTTATTTACTTACATAAGCAACAAACTGTAGAATAAATACACTCAGTACAATACAATTATCCAATTCAGACTTTTTTGTATTTCAACTTTATATTTTCAAAAATATTTGTAAATTATCCATAATAATCATACTCATAGTAATAAGATTATAATTTGTCAGATTTCCACTCATATATTAAAACCTAAAATAAGTTGTAATGGGCTACTTGAAACTTGCATTAAGTCCTTAAAAAATCATGCAAATCATAGTCAGTGAACCAATCACAATAAAAATACAAGCATATAGAGTTTCCAGTTAGACTCTGTTTTTTTTCAACTTCTTTGAATTTCAAATAACCCCAAAAATATTATAGAAAGAGTAATTCCTGATTCAACAAATATACTCTGAATAGTAAATAAATCTAGTCATGATAAGATAAGAGAAATACTGTGTGATACAGAAAATATAGTAGCAATATAGATAATAGATTTTGCTTTTTTTACAGCAATGATAAGCAGT
>CALLPO010000062.1 GCA_938015605.1 uncultured Candidatus Altimarinota bacterium
TTTAGAGCAAGGGTTTGAGTGAAAATAAAAAAACTTCTTAATAAAAAAATATATGATTAAGACTATAAGGACAGGTGTCTATTGACTATTAAAATATCAAGATAAATTTGTAGTTATCAAAAAATCTAGATGACCTTTTGTATGAAAGTATGACTTGCCAGGTTGAAAAATTGAGCACTGAGAAAGCAATAAAATGTCATTAGAAAGAGAAATTATAGAAGAGATTTGACTGAAAAAAGAAGATTTTCAGATTAGTGAACTTCTAACAGTAGAAGAAGATTTTGTTGAACATACTTGGAAGTGAGAAAAAAAGAATGAGCATCTTATTTGAATTATTTATATTGTTGAAATACTTAATGATAATTTTAATGTCAACTACATTGAAGAGTGATGAGATGCAAATGGCTTTAAATTAATTGATATACATAATACATCATTAGAAAAAACGAATATATTATTGAAGGCTCTAAAAAAGTATGATTTAAAATAAAAAACTTCTCATATTGATAAGCTTTTTATTTTATAATGTCTTTATTAATTTTGTGATTGTTATACCTGACAGTTTCTTCAGTAGAACTTGTTCTATGTATTTTCTTTTGTAATTTATGAAGTTTTACAGTTAAATAGACACTGTTAACTATTAATGCTAAAAAAATTATTCAAAAAATTATTGCACCAATCTTTGCAAACTTGATCTTTTGTTTTATATCTTTAATTTTTTTTAACATTTTGTTTTTTTTATTAAATGGTACCTAGGATGGGAATCGAACCCACACTCCCGAAGGAAGGGGATTTTGAATCCCCCATGTCTACCAATTCCATCACCCAGGCAGGCAAGAACAATTATATAAAAAACTTTATAATTGCAAATTTGTTTTTCCAGTCTATAATAAGAAAAATAATTTTAAAATAAATCAATGGAAAATAGAGAAAAAAAGAAAAAGAATAGATATAGAGATAGAAAAAAGAGTGAGTTTACTTTTGGTAAGTGAATCAAACAAAAGAAGGTTGAAAAAGACCTTACTCCAAAAAATATTATTAAATGAAAATACTCTCAAATGCAAGATAAGCCTTTTGGGTTTGTTGATGTTGAATGAGTAGAAAAAGGATATTTTGTTATTGAAAGAAACAGAAATGGGGCTTTTGATGGAGATGAAGTTGAGGCTCAGGTTAAGATCTATAATGGAAAAGAAGAAGCGGTGATTCTTAAAGTTTTAAAAAGAACTGAGAGGAATGTTGTATGAACTTTTCAATATTCGAAAAAGAAATCAAAGAGTGGGGAAGAATTTGGATTTGTTGTACCTAAAACAGGAGGATTTTCAACTGATATTTTTATTGCAGGAGCAAATATTGGAGAAGCAAGAAATGGAGATATTGTTTGAGTAGAAATTACTAATTATCAAGGGAAGAATCCAGCAGGGAAGGTTATAGATGTGCTCTGAAAAAAAGGTGATGAAGTTGATGTAGAAGCATATATCCTTGAAGCAGGATTTTCTCAAAAATTTGATGAAGATATTACTGAAGATTTGCAAAAAAAAAAGCCTAACACAGATGACTCAGAAATAAATAGAAGAAAAGATTTCAGAAAAATGTTTACTTTTACTATTGATGGTGAAGATGCAAAAGATTTAGATGATGCTATTTCTCTTGTAAAAAAAGAAACTTGAGATTACAAATTGTACATTCATATTGCTGATGTAGCTCATTATGTTGAAGAAAAATCAAAACTTGATAAGGAAGCTTTTAAAAGATGAACTTCAGTATATTTAGCGGATAGAGTTATTCCAATGCTCCCTGAAGAACTATCTAATCACCTTTGTAGTTTAAATACTGAGAGTCAGAAACTGTCACTTACTTGTGAAGCCTTACTAAGTAAAAGTGGTCAACTAGTTAAATCGACACTGTATGAAAGTGTTATAGAAAGTAACTTCAGACTTACTTATAAAGAAGTGGATGAAATTGAATCTTGAAAAATAAATATTTGAGATGAACTTTTTTGTGGAATTAAATGTACACAAGAGCTATTAGATAATCTAGAGTTATCTCAAGAATTAAAAAATAAAATAAGTGTACAAAAAGTGGAACAAGGAGTTCTGAATTTTGATTTCCCAGAAACTAAATTGATTCTAGATGAAAATAAAAAAATAGTAGAAATTAAAGAATACCCAAGATACAGATCCAATAAAATGATTGAAGAGTTTATGGTCACAGCTAATGAGGCAGTAAGTAGGAAGTTTGCTCAATATCCTTTTTTATACAGAATTCATGAAACTCCATTAGAAGAAAGTAGAGAGAAACTTATTGTACTTTTAAATTTATTTAATATAGATTACAAGTTCAAAAACTTTGACACTAAAGAGGTTTGAGAACTTTTGGACATCCTCAACTGAGAAAACAACCTATCTGAATGACAAAAGAAATTCTTAGAAAAATCAATATTAAGAACTCTTTCTAAAGCTATTTATTCTGAAGAAAATCAAGGTCACTTTGGTTTAGGTGTGAAATTTTATAGTCATTTTACTTCTCCTATTAGGAGATATCCAGATTTACAAATTCATAGAATTATAAAGGAAAAACTTCAATGAAAATTGAATGAAACTAGAATAATTCATTACAAAAATATTCTTCCATCAGTTGCAGTTAAGACTTCTGATCAAGAAAGAAAAGCTGAAAAATTAGAGTACAAGGTAAGAGATTATTATATCTGTGATCACTATAAAGATAAAGTCTGACAACAGTTTGAATGAATAATTACAACGATGTTACCTTATGGATGTTTTGTACAATTAGAAGATACTGCAGAATGATTTATAGAATTAATTCCAAAAATAGGACAATCAAAGTGATATGTTTATGATGAACAATTAATGAGATTTGATAATAATAAATTAAATGTACAATTGAACTTATGAGATAAATTAAATGTACAATTAGATGAAGTTGATATGAATTTATTGAGAGTAAATTTTGTCATTGTATAATGACTACTAGTAATTTAAAAATATAGAGATTTTTCTCTATTTTTTTGTTTTTAAAAAATAACTATGGTACACTATTAGTAATTATAGAATTTACACAAATAAATGTTTAAAAAATTTCTCTCATCAACTGAAAATCTTTTTGATAAAAAGCTGAAAAATGGGACTGTAATGGTACTTATTATCTCTTTTTGTATTACTTTAACAGGAATAGTTATTCCTACAACAAGTGCCTCTCTTACAGCTAACGTTCTTGAAGCTAAAAAAAATACTGAAAGTAATCAGTATATAATAGTTGATGGGAAAAAGTTTAGAGTAATTTTAGAAGAAGTTAAATAGTTATAAATATTTAATTTCAAATTCAGTTTTGTATAGTCAAAGTTTTTCAAGTTTAGCTTGAGAAGTTTTTTTTATTTCTTCATTTAACAAATAGAGCTCTGTATTAATAATAGGCTTATTTGTCTTCACTAATATATTTCCTCCTTTTATTTTAATAGAGACTAAATACTTCTCTATATCTATTTTTTTTTGAGACTTAAAAACATCAAGAATGGTATTCCAAATAATTGATTGGATTATCACTTCCTGCTTTCAAGAACGTCTTATTGAGTTTCCTATGTCCATGTTTTAAAATTGTTTAATAAACAAGAGTAGTGCAAATACAATTAATAATGATCCTAATATTTTATTTATTGTTGCATGATTTTCTAAATATTTTTTTCTAATTTTTTTCTGTGTAAAAAAGATTGAGAGTGTATATGCTAATAAAAATGAATTTATTGGAAGCATTATTAATAAGATAATCATCAGCAAAATAGAATCATTTGAGGTTGATATTGATGCAATTATACTTGCAAAGAATAAAGATGCAGCAGGACTTAATAAGTTTATTATTAGTCAATCTTTAAAGGATTTTAAGATAGGGAGTTCTTGAATTTTCTTTTTTGAATCTATTGTTTGTTTTTGAATTTTACTTTTCAAAACCTTGATTCACAAGTATAGTAAGTAAATAACTCATAATAGACCAATAATTTTCATAACAATATTAGGAAGATTCTTGGCAATAAGGATTGCTATTATTGCATATGAGATATGAATGAAGTTTCAACATGCAATTCATACCGCTGTCCAAAGTCATGTTTTTCTTCAATATTCTAAGGAATTTTGTATTATTAGTATTGATAAGGGTCAAGGTGTCATCCATGCAAAAACATGTATCAATAATATTCCTGAGAGTATAAAAAGTATTTCCATAATTAAAACATTACTACAAATTCTCCTTTTACTTTACCAGGAGTATTCTCAAAATAATCTAAAACTTCAGTGATTGTCCCTCTTTGGAAATCTTCAAATTTTTTAGTAAGTTCTCTTCAAACTACAATATGATGATCTTCACCAAAATACTTTTCTATTTCTTTAAGTGTTTTTATAATTCTGTGTACAGATTCATAAATTACTACTGTTTCATCAGTTTTTTTGTTAGATTTTCTTTCAACAAGAGCAGTGAAAAGAGTTTGTCTTCATTTTTTGACTGGAAGAAATCATAAATAGAGAAAATGGTTCATTTGCATTCAACTTCACATCAGAGCTGTTGTAAAGGCAGTTACTCATGGGATTGGGACAATTTCAACTCAAGCAAGTATTGCTTCTTTGATAAGAACATAACCAGGATCAGAAATTCCAGGAGTTCCAGCATCACTAATAAGGGCTATGTTTTGTCCTTCTTTTAATTGTTCAATGATCTTATCTAACTTAGACTTTCCTGAATGTGCATGAAAAGATATTAAAGGTTTTGATATCTCATAATGGTTCAATAAAACTCATGAAGTTCTGGTGTCTTCACAGGCTATTGAATCAACTTGTTTTAGTGTTTCAACAGCTCTATAAGTTATATCTCAAAGATTTCAAATTGGTGTAGCTACAATATAGAGCATATTTTATTTATCAGTTTTAATTTTTTCAACTTTTTCTTTAATCATTTTTAAGTCATACGTAAGATTTGTGACTACTTTTTCATTTTCTTTTTTCAGAATATCTATATTTTTTTTATTTTCAGCAGTTGCTTTATTAAGAATTTCTCCAAACTTAGCTTCTAGGGCTTCTAGAAGTTTTGGTTGTTTATCTTGCATCTCAGCTTTAAGAGCATTTACTTCTCCTGTAAGGTTTTTATTTTTGTTAGCAACAAAGAAGTTTGAAAACTTAAATAGAGAATAAATAACCATAATATACACTACAAAAAAGAGTGATATAAGAGTTATTAGAGGAAGTTCTAGTTCTACTATCCAGAACAAGTTTAGAGTTTGTTTTTCTGAAAGTAAATCACTGTTGATGAGTAATAGTACTACGTATACTAGAATAGGTGATAATAGTACAAGATTTAATATGTTTTTCATATGTTTTTAAATTAAAAATATTTCACTATTGAGTATAGTGAAATATTAATTTTCTGCAATTATATCTAACTGGATTATTTTTTTATAGATATTTTTTTTACATCTCATTCAGATGTATCCCATAGATAATGTAGTATAGATCATGAAACTTTTCCATTTATCATGTATTTTTTAAATAGTTCTAAATTCTTCTTATCATCATCTGACATTCATGCTATAGTTATTACCTCAGTTCCAGGGGCATAAATGTTCTTAGCCTGTAGTGCAAAATGATTACAGGTATTTATATATGCTTGAATTTTTGCTTCCTCTGGATTCAGTGTTCATCACTCCTGATTTAATTCTTCTTGAACTTCTGGATTAGCAACTGGGTAAAATTCATTAACTGACATATATTGTTGAATTAACCATTCTTCATCATCTTTTATAATAATGTTTCGTTCTGGATAATGTTTTTTTTCTAACTCTAAGTAATTGGTCATATTTTTCTTAAACTCATTTTTATCTATTCACTTATGATTTTCTCTGATCATTTTTGATATAACACGTCCGAATACCTTTTTTGAATGACCTCTTGCAGTAATAATAGAAAAAATCTTTGCTTTATTAATTACTTCGGTTGCAAAAACTTCCCAGGAAGGTCATTCTTTTGCAACCATAGCATCTATTTCGAATTGTTCATCTCATGAGGGTAAGAAATTTTTGAATGATTCACTGCCTTCTAAAAGTTTATAAACACCATTTCAAATTTCTCATCTAACCTCTGCAAACTCTTGAGTACCAATTTCAACTTCTTCTCAGTCTTTCAATAAAATAATCTTTGTAGGCATATAGAGAAGATTGTCATCCCAATCAAATGCATAGTATTTTGGATATTGAATTTCACTATTCATTTTCATCATATTTATTAAATTTTATTATTATAAATTGATTTGAAGTCCTTATATTCTAGTGTAGCTTATTTCTCTATGAGCTCTGTTGTCAGTTCCTAATAATTCCTTAGGGTCTTTTACACTACTAACTCAATCATAATCTATAAAAAATACTGGTTCAATGTTACTACTTTCATCAAAAGCATACTCTATAAATTCATTTGGATAAAAAGTCTTTCATTTCCATAATGAGGAATATCTTAATTTTAAGTGATCAATATGTGCAAGGATTGGTATTTGTTGGCAAGATAGCTGTTGTTCATTGTGAACATTGGTTGCATAATCATAAGGTTTTCCAAGATGTTGAATAACATTACAAATACTTTTACGATTTTCTTCTTTACTTATTGCTAATCTAAAAGCAGCTAAATAATCTTGAACATCTGCAAGTTCATCAATTTTTTTTATTTGTGTTCATTTTGCAGCAGTAGCTTCAATAATATAGTGGGAATCATCATCTAACTCTCATACTTTTAGTAATGCCTCATCATTTAATATTGTTCTTAAATATTTCCCTGTTCATGCATATAATGCCATGTGTTTCCAAAATCACCTTATGATAGCATTTGAGACATATCAATCTGACCTAGTTAGTAGTATATCTCAAGGTTCAGCAACTGCACTATATTTATTAATATTTTCTCCTGTGATTAGTCCAGCTTCATTATTTGAAATTCTAGATTGTAGTATATGTTTTAAAAATGGTCAGGTGAGAATTGGAATTTTTTGTGCTAAATAGTATTCAATTTGACGTCATCTTGCGTATTGAGAATGAATGAATTCTTTTTGTCCATCATTAAAAAGCCCTATAAAATGTTCTTTTATATTATCTCTTATGGTATTGAAATATCACAATTCACTTGAATTTTTTTCTATATGATTTGGATCAAGGTTTTCAGGAGGCATTCTATATAAGCTTATAGTGTAACTATTTTATATTTATAAGTATTATTTAATAAAAGTCAATCTAAACTTCCCCCAATTCAATTAATTTATAAATAAGTGAATTGGTTTCTCTGAATTCTCAAATCATAAGCTTACGTGCTTCTCTGGTATCTACAAAAGAAATTCTTCAAGAATGCCTTTTACTTCAAAGAACTTCAGATTCTATAATTTTATTAAAAATAATAAAAAGTTCATCATCTTTGATAAGGATAGTCTCAAGAAAACTATATTTTTCTATATATTTCTTGAATACTTTAATGTAGGGATTGAGCTTAATTGGAGAAGATTTTGTGCTATCAGTATGAGAATCATATTCTCTGAGTATTTTAATTATATGGAAGAGTCTTCAGACACTGAGACTGTATTTTTTACTTACTACAGAAAAGAGTGCTTTTTCTAAAGATTCATTTTCAGGGGAAAATGGTTTAAAATTTTTATTAAAAAATTTTCTAAATTGTTTTGTGATATATGTTTCAATAATTATGTCTAAAGCTTTATGGTACGAACTAATTACTGCAAATCAGTCAGATTTTGGGTTGTGTCTAAAGTTGTAATAATTAATTTCAGCCGAAATTATATTTTCAATGATAGTGCTTGGAATATTTAAAAGCATTATTTCACCAAAGTAGTCTTGAATTTTTTTAGTGACTATCTCTTCAATATTTTCATGTAGGAAACATGTTTTATCTGCTAGAGTTGTTTCAGTGACTTTTTGTTTTGCTATCTTTTTTATTTGCCCAGAAATCTCTCTTTTCATCCAGGC
>CALLPO010000063.1 GCA_938015605.1 uncultured Candidatus Altimarinota bacterium
ACACCTGGTTGATATATATGTGTTTTTGTATGATTTATCCATGTAATATTAAGTTTATCTTCTGCCTGTTTTTGCTTTAGCCATTCAAAATCTTGAGAGTGTCAATCTATCCAAGCTTGGGTTATAGCAATTCATACATTATTTCTTGATTGATTTTCTAATTTTATAAAAAGATCTTTTTCAAATCAATGTTTTGAAGATGGACAGAAATCAGCTGTGATGTATTGATTAGAGTCAGAAGTGTTTGTACTGCTATGGAGTCAGTAGTTTTGATGTGATTCTTTTGATTTAATGCTTTGATTAATAAGACCATCTTGATGTTTTTTGTATTCTGAATATTGATAAATCTCTCAGTAGGGTTCATATATTTCTATATTTGAAGCGTTGATAATTGATGTTGTAAAATCTTTTCAATTAAGGACTAGATATTTTTTTATGTTATTTTGTGTGAAACTTCTTATTGTAAAATAAGTAACTCAATTAAGGCTAAATTCATTATTTGTCACTTGATAATCTGTAACTATTCATTCACCTTTGGGCATAATGATAGTATTTGTATTTGATTCTTCAAGCTCTATAATGTATTGTTTAAATTGTTGTATTATATGATTAATTAAATCAGAATTATTAGGATGAGTTATAAGATACAATCATAGTCTATCCATAATCCTTTCAGTAACATCTATCCTTTTTTGATGAGAATAATTTTTATTTTGGCTAATCTGTTGAGTGATTCTCTTAATTTTTTCATCAAGAAGTTTATAATTATTTTTAGCTTGTATTCATTGAAATGTTGTGAAAACAACTATAACTCAAATAAGTAGAATTTTTTGTAAGATTTGTAACATATGCTTATAATTAAATCATAAAAAAGATACTAATATATGTTAGTATCTTATCCTTATTTTAAGCTAAATCAATTTTATTTTATTCTATTCTCTCATATATTTTTTCAGGATATACTTCTCTAATTTTCTATCTTTTTCAGCTGTTTTATCTGGTTGATATTCTTCAAGATTTTTTGTTTTGGTTTTATCTCAATCTTTTTTATCAATATGTTCAATTGCATCCTCTATTCTGATAAATATATTTTTCTTTCAAAAATGCTTAATGAATCATGCTTTATAAAGTTTTTGTAAAACTTTTACTCTGATACTTGTTAAATACACTTTTGTAGATGATCATTGAAGATCTTCAACCAAGTCCTTAAGCATTTCGAGTCATGAAGAATCTATATTTGAAATCCATTCCATATCAATAATTATATATTTGAGATTTTTTTTCTTAGAAATATATTCAAGAACTTTAGATTCAAAGTACCCAGAATTTGCAAAGTAAAGAGATGAATCAAAACGAAATACACTAATATGTTTACTTGTTTTTAAACCAAACCTTTTGGCATCTCTGTATAGTCAATCTTTAAACATTCAGACCTCAGAAAACCTAGGTCTCATTGATCTATATATATAAAACATAAGTGAAAGTACTATTCATGTTAATATTCATAGTTCTATAGATGGTGTTAAACTAAGAGTGACTATAAAAGTTACTATTCAAACAATTCAATCATGTTTTTCTACCTTCCACGCAGTGATCAGTGGTTTAAACTTGATTAAATCAAATACTGATACTATAATAATAGCAGATAGTGTAGCAATTGGTAAATAGTATAATAGATCAAGTAAAAAGAGTATTGTTATTCATACAATAAGACCTGTTACAATTGAGGAAAATCATGTTTTTGCTCAAGCTTTTAAATTAACAGCAGTTTTACTAAAACTTCATGCTACTCACATTCATCCAAATAATCAAGAAGAGATATTAGCTATTCATTGACCAATCAATTCTCTATTAGCTCATACTCTTTGTTTGGTCTTTGCTCAAACAAATTTAGCTACACTGATTGATGCTGTAAATCAAATAAGGGCAATGATTAAAGCATACATTGCTAGATGTTTGATAATTTTGATGTTTCAACTTATTGTTTCTTCTTTAAACACTTCTTCACTCATAAAGGGGAGTGAAAAATATGGTAATCATCAATCAATTTTTCTGACAATATCTACACTTTGTACAAAAGATTTTGTGCTGTCTAGATTAAATAAAGATGCAGTTGTTATTATTGAAATAACTATAAGTACAAGAACTCTTGGAATTTTAGGAACAAATTTTTTCATTAAAATAAGTACAAGCATAGAGGATATTCAGATGATCAGAGTTGCAATATCAGTATCTGAAATTATATTTCAAAAAATCTGATAAATATAATCAATATAATGACTAAAGTTAGTTGGCTTTAATACTCAGAAAATCTTTGGAAGTTGGGAAATAATCGTGATGATAGCTACTGCATTTGTGAAACCAGTTATTACAGGGTGAGATAGAAATTCAACAATAATTCAACCTCTAATCAGTCAGAGAAATATATAGAATATTCAAATAAATAATGCAAGAATTGAAGCATAAGCAATATAACCAGCTGTTCAGGTAATTGCTATTGGAGCTAGAGCAGTTGCTGTCATGAGGGAAACAATAGTGACAGGTCATGTTGACATTTGCCTACTTGATCCAAATAATGCAGCCATAATCACAGGAATAAAGGCAGTATAGAGTCATACTTCAAGTGGAAGTTCTGCCAGTTTTGCATAAGCCATTGATTGTGGCACAAGGATTAGAGCAACTGTAATTCAAGCTACTATATCTGCTTTTAGTGTTTTTTTGTTTCTTAATTCTCATATCCATGTTAAAAAAGGAAAGATTCTATTTAATGTGAGATGATTTCTTTTCTTATTATTCATGAGTTTCACTAAAGGTATACTATATTTATAGTATCATATAGGTGATTTTTTTTCAAATTATAAAGGTATTAGATTAATCTAATACTTTTATAATTATATTATCAGGAATTTTTGATATTGTTTTAAGAAAAAAGGGTTGAACTCTTATATTAACATTATTAATTTGTGGTAAATTCACTAGATAATCTTCTGCATCAACTATGTTGGTTCAAGTGATTGAACTTTTTAATTTATGACTAAAGTAGTTATCTTGATTTTCAAAATTTTTAGAAATATAGTATTCAATTTCGGTTGTTGCCTTTATTTTTAAAGGAGTAGATAATTCTTGTAGGTATTTATATTTACCATTTCTAAGTACTAAATCATTTCTAGAAATTATATGAGAAACTCTTAATGATTTTGGGTTAATAGAATCAATTTTTTCACTCCCTAATATACTTCCATCATTAATAATTTGTTTAAGTTTAGATCTAAGAATTTCAGTATTATAAGAATATGCAATAACATTTATACTACCAGAAATCTCAAAATTTTCTCGTTCATCTCATGCTTTAATGTATTCAGGAATAACTACATTATAATTAGAAAATTTGTATATATTGTCAACTGGTAATATATCTAATTGAACATTATTATTATTATTTTCTTCATTAATAAGAGATTTAATTTTTTTTATACTTGCTTGTTCTAATATATCTTTCATTGCAATTTCGGCATTATCAATATCTTCTTGCTTAATTACTTTAATAAAATCATTTGTTCATCCTTCAAAGTTAGTAAGGGTTTTTGCAAAAATTTTACTTTTATCTTCTCATAATTTTGGTATTGTTAATAAAATGTCTTTTTCTACATTTGATTCTTCTCATGAATAATTTCAGTTAAGGAGTTTGATTTTAGAATGTAAGATTTGAGTAACG
The DNA here is from genome assembly GCA_938015605.1 of uncultured Candidatus Altimarinota bacterium. GTDB lineage: Bacteria > Patescibacteriota > Gracilibacteria > BD1-5 > UBA6164 > CALLPO01. Next base: position 3,716 of record CALLPO010000063.1, read on the forward strand.
CTACCAGGAGTAAGCTTTCATGATTTATTAATTGTTGCTGAAGGTATTTTAATTTCATTTAAATTTTTAAACTGTATTCAGTCTTTAGTCTGGAATGTAGTATTTTTTAATAAACTAACTTCATTGGGGAAAAGATTGTAAATGGTAACTTCTCATTTTGCTATATTATTGTTTTTTTGTTTAATTCAACTTGAGGAAAAAGTATTTTTAATAAATATTTTTTCACTAATTTTATTTAAAGGTATTTCATTGTTTTTTAAAACTTCATTTTCAATAAGTGATGGAATGGCTTCAACATATGTATAATTTCTTGATTTTGTTTTAACACTTATTTCTGGAGTTATTTCTATATATGTTTTATTAATAGCAAAATAAAAGATATATACTAATAGTGCAATAATAATAATTGATATTGAAACCAAAAACATAAATATATTTTTATGTAAAAACCTATGTTTGTTTCTTGAGTAGTTTATTGAATTAATTTTTTTATTTGACTGAATACCTCACTTTAATGTTCAAAAGAATTTTTTAATTTCATAAATACTATACTCAATAAAACTGTAATTTTCCTTAATTATATTTTGTGATTCAGAATCAAAGAAATCTTTTAATTCATGTTTATTCTTTCAGTATTTTATTCATAAGAGCTTTCATATTTTTTTACTAGTTTTGTCATTTGTAAGAATAAGAAGTTTTTTCTTTCTAAGTTTTGTTTGAATAATTTTTAATGATAAATAATTATGTAAAACTGGATGTCAAAAAGGAAACTGAAGTACAATTTCTTGTTTATCAGAATCAGATATTTTTGTTAAAATATCAACTATTGAATCACTCTTATCTATTTGTATCATTCTTGATATTTAAAACATATTGTTATTTTTTGTATTTCATATAGAATATGTAAAAATATAACTTTTTCAAGCAATATTATGCAAAAAATTTTAGAACTTATTAATCTTCTTGAAGATTCTATTCAAGAAGACCCTAATCAACTCATTACTGCTTGATGAATTATTAAAGATGGTTATGATAATGAAATTGATCAATATAGAGAAGTTGTTAATAATTGAAAAAATTGGTTAGCATCTTATCAAGAAAAACTTATACAAACCTCATGAATTTCTAAATTAAGAATAAAATATACAAATGCTTCAGGTTATTTTATTGAAGTTTCTAAAACTCAAATCTCAAATGTTCCAGATGATTTTATACATAAACAAAGCTTAGTAAATGCTTCAAGGTTTGTAACTCTAGAATTAAAAGAATTTGAGACTAAACTTTTAGAATGAGAATCAAGTTTAGCAAATCTAGAATATGAGCATTTTTTAATAGTTAGGGATAAGGTCCTTGATCATTTTGAGGACATCAAGACACTATCATACAAAGCTTGATACATTGATTTTTGAACATGATTATCAGATATAGCTTATAATAATAATTATTGTAGACCAGAAATTTCAAATAAATATTCTATTAATATAACAAGTGGGAGGCATCCAGTTATTGAAGAGATTGAAAAAGATTTTATAAGTAATGACCTATCACTTAATTCAAAAGACTATATTCATACAATTACTTGACCTAACATGTGATGAAAATCAACTTTTCTTAGGCAAAACGCCCTTATTGTTTTATTAGCACACTGTTGAAGTTTTGTTCCAGCAAAAACTGCTCAAGTTCCTTTAGTTGATAAGCTTTTTTCTAGAGTTGGTGCAACTGATAATCTCTATTTATGACAATCCACATTTATGGTTGAGATGCAAGAAGTTGCTCATATTTTAAATAATTCAACTAAAAATAGCTTTGTTATTATTGATGAAGTTTGAAGGGGTACTTCAACATATGATTGAATGAGTTTAGCATGGGCAATTCTTAAGGAAAACCATGACTCCATTAAAGCTAAAACTCTTTTTGCAACACATTATCATGAGTTAGTTGATGAGTCTAAAAAATTAAAAGGAGTTGAAAATTTTTCAGTGGCAGTATGAGAAAACCAGGATAATATAGTTTTCTTAAGAAAAATTATTCCATGATGAATGAAGAAAAGTTACTGAATAGAGGTTGCAAAACTAGCATGAGTTCCTCAGAATGTAATTAATAGCGCACAAGAAATGTTAAGAGTCTTAGAAAAATCAAATACAAGCCAATTGTCATTATGAGAATTGCAGTGAAATACAAAAGTGGTTATTCAAAAAATACAAAAAAAATCATTAGTAGAGGAGGAGTTATCTTCTATAGATATAAATTCTGTGACACCTATGGAATCTTTAAATATTCTGCATAAACTTATAAAGAAACTTTAACTTTATTTAAATAAAATTAACTAAAATTGTTATTTAATTATATTTTTAGAGTTTTTTTACATATATTTATTAGATTAATCTTTTAAGATAAGAGGTAAGTAATTGACTTATCTTTTTTTATTTTTATCAGAAAACTAATTATATAACTAATAACTTTTTTATTATACTTAACTTAGTTATAAATATGTTTTTATAGTTTTTTTTTGGTATTTTTATGAGTTTTTTGCTTTTAAATAGGGAATAGTAGCTTATAAAAAGATTTGCAAATGTAGGAAAAATTATTATAAATGTAATAATTATATGTCAATTTACAATGACATCTTTTATATTATAATTATTGAAAACATGAACTTTATTATTAGAAATCTAGGATGGATACTACTTATTATATTTTTTGTTTTTATGTTATATCTCATTTCAAACCAAAATAATACAAAAGATGTAAATACTCTTACTTGAACATGAGTTGCCATTGAACAATCTGAATTAGTTGAAGAAATTGTTGAAAATAAAGAGGAAGAAACTGGTGAAGAACCTATGGTTGAAATTAAGAAAGAAGTTGAACCAATTGTTGAAGAAAAAGTAGAAGTTATTAAAATCACTGAAGGTACTTCAGATGTTTCTGATGAAAAAGATGTTCTAAATATTGTTGATGGTGAAGATACTTCTGCTGAGATTAACTCACTTACTGAAATCACTTCTACTGGTGGAATGATGAATTCAATTAGAAATTTCTTTACAATCAAAAAAATTGAAACTTCAACAGGTACAACTCTAACATGATCAGTTTGAGTAGATGAAGAGTTAATAGAAGAAGTTGAGAATGAATTAAGTACTACTTGAGAAGTTATTACTGAAGTAGAAGTTAAAGAAGAAATCAAAGAAGATACAAAAGACGTAATAGTTGCTATAAAAGAAATTGAACAAAAGAAAGAAGAAAGTAAAAGTCTATTTGATTTTGGATTCTGAAAAAAAGACGTTAAAGAAGAAATCAAAGAAGAAACAATAAATAAAGAGGAAGAAATTAACAAAGATTCTTCTAAAGAATGAGAAGACAATAAAAAAGAAATGAAAGAAGATAAAACAGTAACATCAGAAAAAAAGAATGAAGTAAAATCTAGTGTTCAAGCAAGTGAAGATTCATTAGCTACATATGAAATTTGAGTTAAATCTATGTATTTAAATAATGCATGGTTTACAAAAAGAACAGGTATTTTATATAAATGAGATACAGTTGAACAATTAACTGCTACTAATAAATATGGATGTTTTCAAGTAAAAGTTCTTTCTTCATCTAATGCAGTAAGTAATGGAAAAATTGCATGGGCTTGTGAATATTACATGGTTGGTCATCAAGCATCACTTTCTTCATACAAGAAAGCGGCAAATCAATACTATAATAATATGAATGCTAGATCAAATAAAGTAACTACTTATAAAACTACACACAAAGCTGCACCTAAGAAGACATCTATTGTTGCATCTAATCAATTAACATCTGTATCTAAGGTGTGAACAATGCATAGTGTAAAAACTCACTCACTTAAACTTAATAATGCAAGTTTTACGCAAACAGAAGCATATTTATTAAAAGGAGACAAAGTTGAACAAATTACTAATACTAATTCGTCTGGGTGTTTCAAAGTTTCTGTTTTTTCATCAAGTAATGCAAGTTGAAATGCTAAAGGTAAGACAGGATGGGTATGTCAAAAATATTTAAAATAAAAAAAGAAATATGATAATTCATATTCTTAATTAATTAAACTTTTTTAAAATTTACTAATTCATTTCTGAAATTGCTTCAGCTTCTGTATCTACAGTTGGGATAATTGTTGTAATTCATACTAGTTCAAGTACATCCTTTACACCTTCATCACAGTCAGATATATACATTTCTCAGTCATTGTCTTCAATGTTAGAAAATACATCTGCAATGTAACCTATTGATTTAGAGTTTAAGTATTTTAAACCTTTCATATTAAAAATAATTTTTTTATCTGAAAAATCTCAAATTTGTTCATACATATCTTTGAAAGTTTTATCAGCGTTTGTCTCATCTAATTCACCTGAGAATTCAAATATAAGAATACTATTTTCTTCTCTTTTTGTAATTTCTACTAAAGTTTCCATATTTGTTTTGTTATTTGTAAAATCCTTAATATAGTACTATTGTATAGTAAGTTAAGAATTATTGCAAATATTATAGTAAAAAATTAATAGACATGAAAAAAAAGTATTTTTTAGATGAACTTAAATCTATAGAATTAACTTTAGATAAGCCATTAATAGTTTTTTTAAGGTGAGATTTATGATCTGGAAAAACAACATTATCTAAGCATATATTTACAAATATGTTATGAATTACTGATGAAATTACTTCTCCAACATATACTTATTACAATAAATATTGAGAAAACTATCATTTTGATCTCTATAGATTAGAAAGCTATGATGACTTTTTTGCTATTGGATGAGAGGAAATACTTGATAATAATACTTGAATAATAGTTATAGAATGGCCTGATATTATTGAAAAATATTACCAACCAGATATTGAGATTTTCTTAAACAAAACAGAGATTTCTGATGAAAGGGAAATTGAAATATTAGAGAAAGCATAAAAAAATAACTCATGGTGAGTTATTTTTTTTGCTTAGATATTATTCTTCAATATTTTGAATTACTTCTTTGAATCTAAAGTATTCAGTTACTCTTAGTCATGTAAATCTTCAAATAATGAAATTGATTGGGATTAATAGAAGAATAATCTCAGGGTAAGCAAAGATAAGTGTTTGGATATATGAAAAACTAAATATTAGATATGCAACCACAGCAAATAAAATTGTATTTAATAGAGAAAATTTATATTCTGAGAATTCTTTTGAAAGGATTATAGTTATAAGTCTTTCAGAAATAAGAATGAATAGAAATATGAATATTATATGGCTAACATTTGAATCAATCAAATTATAATTGAATAGTAGATTTATGAGAATCATCATAATTGCAATATTTATGATGATAATAAAACTAATTTTTGGAGTATAAAGAAGTGTATACCTATTGGTAATCTTTGATAAACCAAGGTTAATTCCAAGTATTACAGTTAATATAATTGCAGATGGAAGCAATCAAATTTGAAATCATAAAAGTGTTAATGCTATTGGTATTAATGCTCAAATAGGAGATAAACCAATGAGGTGCTTCATTACACTTATTCCTGTGAACAAGAATGGAATTATTAATATCAACCATATACCACTTGTACTAAAACCTTGATTTGAAAGTGTATTAATAAATTGTGAGATAAATAGTGCAGGGCTTATCTCTGATCTTGTATTGATTTTAAGATACTCATACTGCTTATTACTAAGTCATTTTTCAAGTTCTTGTATGCTTGTTGGATTATATCTTATTTGAGAAGTTGATGATTCTGGAACCAGTATTATTGATTTTATCCAAAGCTTATTTGATAGGAAATTTGTTAGATAACTTTTAAGTACATCTGTATTAAATGGGGAAACTAGTACTAGGTTTAAATTTTGATTACTATTAGATAGCTTTCTCTCTTTACTAATCTTAGAAATAATTCCAGAAAGAAATTCTTTTTCTCACCATAGTGTTAGATAATTGTCATTTTCTGTATTAAATCATTTAAGATTTCATATTGCTTCTAAAAAATTTTGTTTTTCAATTTCCAATGTTGAGATTTCTGCTATTTTTTCTACCAAAATTCATGCATCAGTAGATTTTTCTATATATTGTTCAATTTCTTTACTTCACATTTGGGCATCAAATATGATATGAGATTTACTTTTATATATAAATAATGAAATATCTTCACTACTTACTAATTGTTTTTCTTCATTTTCAATCTTATATATATTTAAATTAATGAGCTGTTTTCAAGATGTTTCAAATTTTTTTTCAAAGATACTACCTTCCTGAGTTGTGTCTCACTTAATGTTCCATTCAAACTCTATTTTTGTACTTAAGCTATCTGACAGGCTTTTTTCAATATGGGAAAGATTAATAACTGTAATTGTACCTAATTGAGTATTTTTACTATAATCTTCTTGTTTAATTATATGTGTTTTCTTTTCTTTAGGTAATTCATTTGTAGTAGTAGAATTATCTAAAATAGATTCGTCTCATTCAGCATTTACATAATTGAATGATAGGCATATAAGAAGTATAAATAATGTGTAGATTGTTTTCATGTTGTTATTTTCTGTGTATAAATAAAGGGAGAGTTTTTAAAATTATTTTTATATCTAAAAGTAAACTCCAGTTTTCAATATAGAATATATCCATTTTTGCTTCTTCTTCAAATCAATTTTTATCTCTTCAATTAACTTGGGCTACTCAGGTAATACCTGGTTTGATTGTGAGAACTCTTTTTTCCCAGAGTGCATAGTGTTTCACTTCTCTTGGTTGATGTGGTCTAGGTCATACAAGACTCATATTTCAAAGAATTACATTAAAGAGCTGAGGGAGCTCATCAATAGAATATTTTTCAATAATTTTTCAGATTTTTGTCTTACGAGGGTCATCTTTTATTTTATATAGTGGTCATTTTCTTGTTGAAATTTTTTTAATTAATTCTTTTTCATAATTAAGGGCTTTTTCTTTTTCTTTTTTGGAAATATTATATGCCTCTTTAGTACAGTATTTCCACTTTATATATCTAAATTTATAGAGATTGAATTCTTCTCAATTTTGTCACACTCTTCTATTTTTGTATATAATTGGAGCTTTTTTATCATCATACTTAACTAAAATTGCAACTATTATTAATAATGGGGAGAGAATAGTAAGTGTAAATACAGAAACTATAATGTCTATCATTCTTTTGAGAGTTCTTCACCAGATTCATAATGCAGTATTTTCAAGCTCAATCACAGGAATCTTATTTATAAGTGAAAGTTTTGTATTTGAATTAGTAATATCAAAATTGTTTGTTAAATACCTATACCTGATTCCAAAAATTTTAGATAATTCCCATATTTCATAAAGTTCTTCTTTAGAATAATCACTGTCAATATAGAGTATCTCATCAATATGTTTTTGTTCAAGAAGTTTTTTATATTCTGAAATATCTCAAATATTATTTTTAATTTTATCTTTCTTGAGAGATTTATTCATCTCTCAGATTATATTATAAATTTTTGATTCTTGTATATCACTAATAATATGCTTGATATTTTTTGAAGATTTATTATTAATAATAAGTAATTTTTTTCTATCAACTATTCATTTACTAATAAGGAAATATTGCAAAGAATTTAGAGAAATTCTCTCAAGAATTATCAAAAAAGTTGAGATAATAAACGTAAATAGAATAATAAGTCTTGGGATATCATTTTCTTCATTAATAAGAAATCATTTAAGAAAGAATACTCCAACAGAAAAGAATAAAAACCAATAAAATCAGTATTGAATAATATCAAGAAATTCTTTAATTTTAGATTGCGTTACTTTTGAATTATAGAGTCAATGTGTAATAAAGAGTACTATATAAAGAATTCATCATGCAATTGAATAATATAGAAGGGGAGTAGTATTTACAGTTTGAATTGGTAGATTGATTGACGGGATTAAATCAGTAATTAATCTAATCTCTCTAGCAATAAAAAAACTTACCATTACAATGATAAAATCAAGTGGTAGTTTTAGTATAGAGAATATGATTTCATGCTTTTTCATATTGGTATTTTAGTGTAAAAATATATTTTTGCAATTTATTAATTAGTCATTAATATCTACAAAATTATTCATTAATGTGTGTATATATGTTGATACTCTTAAAGTGAGTTTTCTCTGATATTATTTGTCTGTATAAAAATTTTTGACATTGGATCTTATCTAAAATAACTATTAGTTTTTTTAGATATCTATTAACATTTTTATTTGTTTTACCACTAATAACTATATTGATAATTGTTGTTATTGTTTCACCATATTCTTTTTTAGAGTATGAAACAATAATTCAGGATATTCTTATAGTTCTCTATCCTTTATGAAATAATTTTCTTTGATTTAGTATTTGGAACTTTATCATAACCTTATTATTACTAGCTATTACAATTCTCTGATTAGTTGCAGTTTTTTATAATAGAATATTATTAGCAAAACTAAATTTAGCATATATTGATTGAAAAAAGTTAGAGTACAAAAAGAATTTATATTTTAATAAAACAGTTTTTATTAAGTATTTAAAAATATCTGGATTATTTATAGGGAGTCTATTTATTTTTGCTATTATATTTTGAATTGGTTCATTGATTCTATTTTTCATGTTTTGATGAATGTGATGAATGGAATCTATTCTAAACAATTCTTGAAACAATAATTGATTTAGTATTGCAAGTTTTGTATATTTAATTGTTTGTTCTGTAGTATTTTTATATGTAATCTATAGATTAGTTTTTTCATTTTTTATTCTAGTTGAAAATGATAAAAAAACAGTAAAACAATCTATAATTAAGTCTTTTAAAATTACTAGTGGATATAATAAATTATTCAGATTCATGGGAGTTTTATTTATATTTTACATTGTTTATATACCATTTAGTTATACTTCACAGGTGATTGATTTTAATGCAAAAAGCATTTCTTATTATGTATGAATGAAAGATTATGTTTGAGAATGACAAGCTAGTGAAAGACTTAACTGAGATGAATTCTATGCTTTCACTCAATTACAACAACAATATGGTGGATATTCAGATCAAGAAATAATTGGAAAAGAAAAATTTATGGTTATAATGCAATGGATGTATACTATATTTCATTTTGTATTTTTATATGGTATCTTTGATATGTTACTGGTGTCATTTTATAGAAGAGAATTATTAAAAAAATAGTATATGAAAGTATTAATTTTTGGAGACTTATTTGGTAGAATTTGAAGAAATGCTCTTATTAAAGAGATATCTAGCTTAAAAGAAAAATATAAGCCAGATTTTGTTGTGGTAAATGGTGAAAATATGACATCAGGAAGGGGACCGATTGAAAAACATATGAACCTTGTTCATGATATCTGAGTTGATCTGTTTACATCAGGTGATCATTGTTTTGATAATGAGAAAAACCTGCTTCCGTATTTAGAAAGTGAAGACTGTAAAATGATTAGACCTGCTAATTTTTATGAATCTGAATACTATCAACTTCCTTGAGAAGGGTATAGAATTATTGAAAAAAATTGAAAAAAATTATTGGTAATTAATCTATTATCAGAAACTTTTACGAGAGATCATGTTTATAATCCATTTTTAAAAGCTGATGAGATTTTAAAATCAATTAATAAAAAAATAATTGAGGGTAATATTAAGTTAAATTGAGTGATTATTGACTTTCATAAAGAGGTCGCATCTGAATGATACTGAATGCAAGAATTCTTAGATTGAAGAGTGAGTTTTATCTTTGGTACACACACTCATATTCAAACAAATGATGATAATATTTCTGAATGATGAACATGACTTTTGTCAGATGTTGGTATGGTATGAGCACAGAAATCAATTATAGGTTCAGATTTTGGTTCACTTAAAAAAAGATTTCTTACAGGTATTCAAAAATGAAAAATTGAACAATCACTTGATAAGAACTATATTATGAATTGAGTACTTGTTGAGATTGATGATGAGACTATGAGATGTATTAGTATTGAAAAGATTAAGAAACTATGAAATTTAGATAATTATTAATACTCATATGACAAAAGGACTTCTATTGATATTTTTATTCTTGGTTTTTATTATTTCTACAATAATGATTGTCTTGATATTAAAATATATTGACCCATATACAGCAAACTCAGTGGTATTATTCTCACTTTTTTTGTCTGTACTTTTATGAATTACCACTTTTTTAGCACTTATTTTTTATTTTATCAAAAAAGTTCATTATAGAGGAGAAGTTTTAACAACTCATTTGTCTTCAAGCTTTAGACAATGATTATTTGTAGCTATATTTGTTATATGATTATGAATTTTTGAAAGAATAGGTGTACCATTAGTTTTTACTGCACTACTCTTTTCGACACTATTGATATTTTTAGAGTTATTTATTCAGAGTGTTTTTTCCTAATGAGTCAATAGACTTTCCCTTATTTTTATTGTTTATTTTCTTATTATTTACTATAATAGTGTAATATTATTAGTAGATGTTTATATTTAATTTTATAGTTTTTGAAAAAGTTTTTCTTATTATCATTTTTGAGTTTTCTTTTAACTTGATTTGCATCAGTGTTTGCACTTAGTTCATCAACCAAAGGAAATATTTTAAAGAATTTTAAAGCTCTAGAGTATAAAATGCTTTTTGAAAGTGATAAGATATTTCTTGATTCTTCAACTCAGGATATTTTTGATTCTTCTAAGAAAATGCAATTATATAAATGAGTAAGAGAAAATGTTGTAGAAAAAAGACAATTTTTAGAGGCTGAAAGTATTAAATTAATTAATAAAATTGATAATTTAGAAGACTCTGTTAGTTTGCTTGAAAAGGATATTGATAATCTTAGAGAAGAAACTCTCAAAATTAATAATCAAATCATTGAAATTACAAAGAAACTTACAGTTACAAAAAAGACAATTCATTTTTTAAAATTAAAAATTGAAGCAAACAAGGAAGTTTTATATGAATATATTATTTATTTATATAAAAAATGAAATTATGTATTTAAGGACTGAGAAATTGATAATTTAAAAGCTATTTTCTTTTTATGAGATGATATAAGTAGTGTCTTAAATGACTTGCATTTCAAGTGATTAATGGAAATAGCAGCAAACAGACTGATTGATAATCATAGAAAATACGTTAATGATTTATATGTGCAAAAATTAGCTTTAACCAAAGCTGAATCTGAATCAAAATCATTGAGAAAACAACTAATAGTCAAAAAGGCCATCATGAAGCAGAAAAAAGAGTTTAAAGAAAAACTCATTACAATTTCAGAGTGAAGACAAAAAGTTTATGAAAAATTCATTGAAGATAAGAAAGAAGTTGAACAAAAATTAAGATCAAAAGAATTTACTGAGAGGGTTAAATTTCAATCTGCCAAGAAAGAACTATTAGTCCAAGAGGGATGTAACTATGTAGATTTCTCTGTGATTAGTCCAGAGGCTGCTTGATTATCTGATAAATGTACACAACTTAATTCAGTAATATATATTGAATCACAGCTCAGGTGATTTGAAACAGATGATGCATGAAATCAATTAAGGTGGCCAATGGTTCCAACAAGATGATTAAGTACATTCTTTCATGATGCTTGATATATAAAATTATTTGGTGAAGATCATGATGCAATTGATATCCCTGCCACTCAATGAACTCCAATAATTGCTCCAGCAGATTGATATGTGATTTTTGTTAGAAAACCAGCAACTGCCGATTACTCTTTTGTTGCATTGAAACATTCTGATTGATTAGTTACAGTATATGGTCATTTAAGTGAAATTTCAGTTAAAGAAATGGATTTAGTGAAAGTATGAGAGGAATTTGCTAAGAGTTGATGAGCACCTTGAACACCCTGAGCATGAGTTATGACTACTTGAGCACATCTACATTTTGAAGTATGGAAGGACAAAGTTATGAGAGACCCATTAGAATTTCTAGATATGTCAATTCTTAGTTCAAACAATATACCAAAAACTTCAGCAGCTATTAGGAAATACCAATTAGATTTTAAAGCTAATAAAGGATATGAATTTAAATGAAAAGTAACTGCAGAAAGAGAATCAAGGACATTCAAAATCACTGGAGATAATGAAATAGAAAGACAAAAGAACTTTTTGACTACGTATTGAGTATGAGAATTTAGAAAATGGTCATATTGGGTTGAGGAATGAATTGATACTGATATTGACCCAACATTCCTAATGTGTGTATGACTTGCAGAAACTTCTTTATGAAAGCATCTAAAAACTCCATATAATATATGAAATGTATGAAATACCGATTCATGAGCAACAAGAGATTTTGCATCACCTAGAGATTGAATTCATGCAATGGCTAGAACATTTAACAACAAATATTTAGGAAATTATAATAAAATTTCTATGTTAAGTCGTTATTGAAATTTAGATGATTCTAAACCAATTTATGCAAGTTCTCCAGTTAATTGGCACAATAACATAGTTACTTGTATGAGTCATATTAAAGGAAAATTTATTCCAGATGATTTTAATTTTAGATTAAAGTAAAAGTAGCTTAAAATTTTGAGCTAAAATAGATATATGATACACTAAGTTTATAATTTAGTTATCTATATCTTTTTTTATGAGAAAAATACTTTTAGTACTGTTTGTTCTGATTGCAAATTTGCAATCAGTTCTAGCACTAGATGTTTGAGAAGAACAGGTTGTTAATGCACGTGAGAATCTTTTATCAAGTTTGTTTTCAACGGAAACTCTTTTAAATATGATATTTGCAATTGTAATAGTAATTCTAACTTTTGTTGTGGCTCTTATTGTTAAAATGAAGCTATTTTGATATTTGGAAAGAAAGGTTGGTCAATCAGGTTCTTGAAAAGTGGAATTAGTTGGATTAATTACAAGATCAGTCAATATTGCAATATATGTTACTTGATTCTCAATTACTCTTTGAATACTGTGAGTTGATTTAGGAATATTTATGGGGTGAATTTGATTCTGAATCTGATTTACATTAAAGACATTTTTAACAAATTTTGTAGCTGGGATTATTATGATTACTCAATGAAAATTTAATAATGGTGATTTGATTGAGATGTGAAGTGTGAGATGAAAAATATTTGCAATTAATGCTTTATTTACTGAAGTAGAACAATTAGATGGAGTGGTGGCATATATCCCAAATGTAAGGTTTTTAGAAGAAAATGTATTAAATTTCCATACAAATGATAAAAGAAGACTTGAGGTTGAACTACTAGTAGAATATACTACAGATATTTCAAAGACTAAAATGGTTCTATCTAAGGTTTTAGAAAATTTTCCAACTATTTTAAAAAGTCCTGAACACAAAATTATTGTAGAAAAGCTTGATGATAGCTGAATACTTGTGAGAGTGTTATTTTGGACAAGTTCAAAGGAAAGTTATATTTCTATAAAATCAAATGTTACAGAAACCATTAATCTAGCATTTAAGCAGTCAGAGATTAAAATGGCTTACCCACATATTGAAATAGTTAAATAATTAATATAGTAAAAACTATTTGATTTTTATGGTAAAAACTCTACAATATTTATTGGGGAGTTTTATTTATTTTAAAGTAATAATCTAGATGAAAGATTTTAACAAAATTGTAAAAAACTTGTGAAATATAAGTTGAAAACTATTTTTCAAAGAAGATATCTATGAATTAATTGACCCAGAACAAAAGCCTGAATACACAAGTGTAGTTAATAAAACAATATATAGACTCAAAGCCCAAGGTATTATTCTTGGGATCAAGGCTTGAGTATATCTAGTACCGACTCAAGATGACATGAAGCTGAATAAAATAGATTTACTAGATAAGTATTATCTAAAATTGCTTAAAAAAATTATCACTAAAGAAGTTTGAAGTCATTATTATATCTCTGGACAAAAATCATTAGAAATTCATATGAAAAACTATGAAATTGCGGATAGAATATTTGTTGTTAATAGAAATATCAATAAGAGAGTTAAAATTTGAATCAAAGAAATAGTCTTTAAAACAATATCCTGAAATCTTAATACCTGAAAAGTTAAAAAAATTAACTTGTATTCGAAATTTGCTACTACAGCAGTTACTAAAAGCATAGAAGATGTAGATATAAAAATTTCTTCTCTTGAACTATCTCTGCTTGAAGCAGCTTTGATTACAGATCCTGGAATATGATTTGATATTGGGCTCATATCTAAAGCTTTAAAAAAATACGCTTCAGTATTAAGTAAAGAGCATTTTTATGAAATATGAAAATATAAATATATTATGTCTTTTAATAGACTGAAAGAGCTATCAAAAGATCTTGATGAGGAGCTTTATAAGCTTTTTTTAGATATTATAAAGATTAATGGTTGATTATTTATCTGAGAGACTCTAAGGGGCATATAAAAAAACTAGTGACATCCACTAGTTTTTTATTTTATACTTCTCTTCTTTTAAATAGAAATATTCATAGTCCTAGCATTAGTGCTAGCATAATAAGTATTATCTCTTTTGGTCAAGTTTGAATCTTTATAGCATCTGATAGATCTCAAGATATTTCTTTTTTAATTTTTTCATCAGGATTTGCCGAATCTACAAATTCTTTTTCTCAAATTGCTTTAACTGCAAAATATTCATGTGTAACTACATCTCAGGATAATGCTATTTCAAATATTGGTTCTGTAACAGTTTCTATAAGCTCAAGTTCTTCTCATTTTAATTTTTTGTATATTTCATACTTAGTTGCATCATTAAGTTTCATCCAAGTTAGAACAGATTTTGTCTTCAGAGTAACTATTTTTAAATCTTTTATTCATAAATCAATTGGAGCATTGTAACCTTCAGGTTTTTCTCAACATTCTCAATCAAAGACATCTCATGAGTAGTCTCAAAGTGAACATTTATCTTTTTTCTTTGTTGTAGGTTCTTCTGCTGCTTCTAGTTCAGTAGTTGTAACTTTATCTGCATCAAGTTCTTTTATTATATGTCCCAATTCATCTTTAAGGATTACATCAACAGCATATGTCCCAACTTCTTTAGGGCTCATTAATTCAACAATGTAGACTCCATCAGAATCTTCTTCTAATGTACTAAGTTCATCATTCAATATAATACTTACATCAGTTAATCATTTTGCAGCATATACCTCAATAGTCATTTCTGAAGCTGCGGGAACCTCATTACCTGGAAGTACTTTAATTTTATTGAAAGTTGGTACGCTAGAATCTGAAGTTATATAGACTTCTTTAGAACTTCAGATTTCATTATTATCTCAATCAAGAACTATGGCTTTAATTGTACTTTTTCAGTTTGGGAGTTTGTCTACAATTTTTTCATAAGTTCACTCGTTATCACTTGTTGTAAGTATTTCTTCTTTTCAATTTAGGACTATCTTTACTTGGTGATTTTTATTTGTTTTTCATGATACAGTAATTTCATCCTTACCTATTGTAACACCATTTTCAGGAGAAAGGATATTTATATCAACATTTTGAGATTGAGCTTCCTCTATTACATCAACTTCTGCAATTCAAACCACACTATCTGTCTCATCTTCTAAATCATATACATGTATATCATTTTTTCATTGCTTTTGAAATCTAATTGCATTTTCAAATTTTATGTGACCTTCATCACTTAATTTAAAAGTGTATGCTCATTCTTCTAGAGAATTTGGAAGTTCAGCATCTCTGTCACTTTCGGAAAAAATTAAAATAGTTCACTCATAGTCTTTAATAACATTACTATCCCTATCAACTGCTTCAATAGTTAAGTCTACAGCCTCTCATATTGAAACTGTTTCTGGATTTACAATTACTTCAAAGTGATCAATAGTTGCAGCATAAGTAGTTTGGAAACCAAATACTGTTACAAAAATTGCAACAACTTTTAATATTTTCTTTATCATGTTAAAAACAAGTGAATAATTTAAGATTGTTTATATAATAACAATAAATCTGATTTTTGCACATTATTTGTATAAAAATAGCTTTACAATAACTGTTATTTATTTATAAAATATATTATAGTGTTATAACATTACTTTCTCGAATATCATCAAGCTCTATTCAAGTGATAAATGTTTGGTAGCCATGAATTGATTCAATAAGAAAATCTTTGTGTGTTTTGTCTAGTTCACTCAGTAGATCATCAATTATAAGAATTGGTTTTCTAGAAGTGTGTTCTTCTATAAAAGTTATTTCAATATTTTTTAGTCCTAAAATAGTGGTTTTTACTTCTCACCTTGATGCAAAATCAACTAAATTCACAGATTCATTTAAAATAATACTAAAATCATCCCTATGAGGTCAAATATTTGTGGATTTGAGTATTATATCTCGGTCTATATTTTTTTCTAAATAATGAGAGATTTGTTGAGATATACTCTTTTCTAAATCTATATTACTAATGTAGTTAAAAGTTGCATCTGACACTTTTCAATTGAATCATTTTTTTAAGCTTTGAGAATTTTCTTCAAGATAGTGAATTATTTGTTTTCTATATTCATATACTTTTTCACAATCTATTATAAATTTTTTATTCCAGAAAAGTATTTCTGATTTAGTAGACTTATTTTTAGAAATATTTTTAAGTACTTTATTTCTATTTGAAAGTGATTTTTTATAAGCACTGAGAATATCACTATATTCTGGGAAACTACTTTTGAGTATATTATCTAAAAAATCTCTTCTAAGACTTGGAGATAAATACATCATATTCATATGAAAAGGGGAAAATAGTACACTTTTAAGAGAGAGCTCTGAAAACTTTTTTTTAGATGTTGCTTTTGAATTAATGGAGTATTTTTTCTTAGAAAGTTTTTTATCAAAAAAGATACTTAAACTATCATTTCTTGTATTAGACATTTCAATGTGAAAAAATTCTGAGTCTTGATTCACTAAGTTTTCAAATCAAATTCATGTAATACTATTTGATGTAAGTAAACTGAGAGACTCTAGAATATTAGTCTTTCATTTACCATTTTCTCAAATAATATAATTTTTATCTTCACTAAAAAAAAACTCTCTTGAAAGAAAGTTTCTAAACTGTGTTAATTTGAGTTTATGAATCATTTTAGTGCATAATATTATTAACAGCAATACAATTTCCAACTACTCATTGAGGTGAACATGCTAGTACCTCTTGAGGCTGTGTAAATCTTTTTTCAACATCTTTTCTTAGTACATTGTTAAAATTAGAAACTGATACAGTTGGCTTTACTCATGTTGTATCAACCTCATTTAATATCTCCATATAGTTGATTATATTCTTTACATCTCACTCTAATTTACTATCAAGGTGAGGGAGTTTTGACAGATTTAAGATGATATTTTTCATTTGCTCTTGTGTAATACTCATTTTTTCTTATATTTAAATATATATAGGTGTACTCTACTTTAAAACTAAAATAAATCAAGAAAATATGTGATTAAGTGCTTCAGTTAAAAAGAAATTCTCCAATGATAAAACCCTTATGATTGAGAGGTTATCAGCATCAAAGTTTAGTTTTATAATGTCTTCATTGCTTTTTTTTGTAAACTACTTTTTAGTTTCAGCTCAGTTTGGATATAAGGATTTCCTTATTTATATTTTACCATACACTTATATTGTATTTTTATTATCATTTATTTTTTATACCTACTATCTTATTAAGACTAAGCTTTATTGAAAAATAAATACAGTTGTATTCCTTATATTTTTAGGTATATTATTGATAATATGATCAATACTCAGTATTAGTTTTCTTTTACCTGAAAGTATGATTCCAAATTTAGTTTAATTATTACCAAAGACAAATGTCATTTTCAAAAACACTGCTAATTTTATGTATAGTTTTTTCTTTTTCTTCTTGTTGAAGTGATTCAGAGGATTGAGAAACATCAACAACTACTTCTTCAGAAAAATCATCATGAGGTTTGAAACATTTTCCTGGAGATGATTTTACCATGAATATTCCGGCTGCATGGAATATTGTTACTGATGATTCAAATACAGTCCCAAGTCCTAAAAATGGAACTGTTGAATTAGCTATCACATCATCAGAAACTAATTCAGGTTTTGCTAATAACTTAATTGTATTATCACAAGATTTAGAAAACTATACAAGTTCAAAAGAATATTCAATTGTGAATAATGTTTGAGCAGAGAATGAATACTTAAACTATATTAAACTCTCAGGAAAAGAATTTAGTTTTGATGATTGAGAATCTTCAATGATGTATATATTCGAGGCTAAATATTCTTCTGAAACACCAGTGCTCAAATTTTTACAAACTGCTTATGTTTGTAATACTAATAAAGCTTTTTTTCTAACACTAGCTCTTCCAACTTCTCTAAAAGATACTACAAAATACCAAAAACTTCTTGGTTCATTCACATGTAAATAATAAAAAAATTTGTAAAATCATAAAAAATAATATAATCTGTTCACAAGAATAATTACTTGTACACATTTGGTGCCATAGTAAAGTGGTTATACACCGGTCTGCAACACCGTTCACACGAGTTCGAGTCTCGTTGGCACCTCCAAATAAAATACAAAAAGCTAACAATTAATTGTTAGCTTTTTATTTTCTATGAATGCCAAAGTATTTGATAATTTCTGTAATACTTTTTATCTATCTTGTGCTCAATACTCTTGTGAAATTCTGGAAGTTTTGACCAGTGCATTCATCATTTGAGATGATGAGCTGTGTGATAACCTAGATTTCAGGTTACTTTATTATAGAGAGGGTTGAGTGTGTTGTATGATGATTTATATGGGTCATCACTTTCAAGGCCACTGTGGTGATCATAGGTAGCATATGCTGTGAGAGTGAGTGATCCAATCATTGGAATAAGAAAAATAAAAATTGCTTGAAGAGGTTGAATAATAATAAGTGCAGAAAGTAGGAGAAGTTGAATTATACACATTATAAGAAAATATCTTTGTATTTTTTTATGCTTTTTCCCAACACTCCACATTCTATAATATGATGTAATTGTTACTATCCAAGTATAAATCAGAGGTCCATACACTTTTCATTTTGGAGATTTCCATGCTGACTGATCTTGTGTTTGATCTTGGTAATGTGCATGGTGTCAGAGATTGTGGTGTAAAACCCAACCATATCAGACAGTTCATGTTTGAAATCAATACATGATTTCTAGAAGTCTATTTAGAATAGGGAGAGAAAAAGTTTCAACATGTTGATGATGATGATTCCATGCAGCAATATAACCTTTAATTACAATTGAAAAAATACAATAAATAGC